>JBAZVU010000020.1:0-11519 GCA_041660725.1 Candidatus Micrarchaeia archaeon
GGCAGCCCGTGATACTGAGCGATGTGGAGGGGCCCACGGATTATTTGATGGGCAAGGACTGCGCCTATTTGGTTGAGCCGGGGCAGGAGAGGACTATTGGGAAGCTGATTGAGGCCATTTACGCTGACAAAAAGGGCGCTGAGAAGAAGGCGAGGATGGCGCAGCAGATAGTCAAGGACAATTTTGACTGGAAGAAGATGTGCGAAAAGCTGGAGAAGTTTGTGCGTGAATGCTAGCAGGCGGAGAGCTTGGAGCTGGAGAAATTCATTGCACGCTGCTGATTAGCCAATGACTTTTTTGTAAACTTTCAAGTAGCCCTCGACCATCTTGTCTGCCGAGAAGTCCGCCTTCACTTTTGCAGCTGCTTTTGCGCCCATCTTTTTCCTAAGCGAGCTGTCGCCAATCAGCTTCGCAACTTTTTCATAGTAGTCGAGCGTGTCATAGCGGTTGACGAGGAAGCCGTTCTTGCCATTATCGATTGCTTCGGGCGAGATGCCCACATTGAAGGACACCGCAGGCAGGCCGTAGCCCATTGCCTCCAGCATCGCAAGGCCAAAGCCCTCGTAGCGCGAGGTGTTCAGGTAGGCGTCGCTGGCCTGGTAGTATTTCCACATTTCCGAGTGCTTGGGCTTTGCAAAGACCATCCAATCACGGCGGAGGCGCTGGGGAATGTTTCCGACAACCAGCAGTTTGGCAGCATGCTTCTTGTTCAGCCTCTCGCATATTTTCACAAGCATGTCAGTGCCCTTGGTGTAATCGCCCCTTGTGACAGTCATTAGAAGAGGGTAGCCTTCTGGCAGGTGAAGTTCGCGGCGCAATTCAGTTTTGGGCTTTCTATCCGGCGCCAGCACCGGCGCATTGTGCACTACTGTGATTTTCGAGGGTGAAATGCCGTAGCCCCTGATTGCCTCTGCCTTCACTGCATTGGAAACAGCGACAACTGCATCGCAGGACCTTGCGCCCTCGCGCTCCATGCGCTGAATCACGTGGTGCGAGTAGGCAAGGCGGTGGGCGGGCATTGTATGGGCAACGCGCTCGTGCAGGCCGAATGAGGAGCCGTGCAGGGTGACTATGCGCGCAGGCGAGCGCACGAATTTTGCAAGATATGAGTTGTAGGCCTGGAAGTGCAGCACGTCGAACTGGTGCGCCTTGCGCAGGAGCTTTTGCAGCAGCAGCACGTTCACGAGGAATTTCTCAGGAAAGCGGAATGTCTGAAGTACAGCAAGCTCTGGGTCTGAGAGGCACAGCAGCTCGGCAGCATGCCCGCGCTTCTTCAGCCCTGCTAGCAGGCTTTCCACTATAACCTCAACGCCCCAGTGCACGCGCGTAGGGTAGGTATTCACGAGGAGAGTGCGCATCATAGCACCCCGGAAAGCATGCGCTCAATCAGGCCGCGCAGGGGTGCCCAGGCTGCCATCAGCACCACCCAGTAGACAAGGGCTGCGAACAGGGCCCAAGCAAGGAGCTTTTCATCCAATGTCAGTTTGCGCACCATGTTCACACCACGCGGAATATTTTCACCCTTGGATTGCTGTACACTTCTGAGAAATGCGGATTGCCGAGGTTTGAGGAAACGAGGTCTGAACCAGGCTCTGCCTCCTCAATATCCGCGTTGGCAATGAATACATAGCTGATGCTGTTTTCCTGCATATAGGCTATTGTTGAGCTGATGTTCTCCGCAGGATTTGAGATGTGCTTGTCAGTTGTGAGGTAGATTGTGCGGTTGATGAGATAGGTGAGCGGCAGGTTGGTGGCGATGCTGGAGTTGCCCGGGGTGCGGGTGTTGAGGTAATTGACGCCCGCAAGGATGTCGGGGCCGTAGGAGTCGAGCATGAACCGCTCGTGCGATGGCGGCGGTATGTAGATGTTGAACACCAGTGTGTTTGTTTCGTAGGAAATGCGGGCGCTCTTGAAGCCAATTGGGCCCAGAACCACGAAGGGCAGGAGCAGGGCTGCAAGGAGCACTGCTGAAAGCAGGCGGACGTGCGGCTGGCGCGACTGGACAAGCGAGAAGACGCCGTAGGCTGCAAGGATTGATGCAAAGGGCAGGAGCACTAGTGCAAAGCGCGCGCCGAGCCTGAACAGGAAGAGCTCTGAGAGGATGAAGAGCAGGATGAAGGATGCGAGGGCAAAGCGCTTCTCGAACGCGCGCTGCGTGCGCTGCGTGTAAAGCAGGTAGGCGCCCACTATTCCGAATGAGAAGAGGAAAGGCCCGATGCCCTGGTTCACTGCTATTTGCGCGTCGAAGAACGGGAAGAACGGGAAGTGCGTGGGCGATTCTGCAGAAGATGGCGCGAATGCGTAGAACTCGTAGCTCGGGTCAAGATAGGCCTGCGAGTTTGCTGCAAACCAGAGGGGCGCTGCTGAGAAGAGCGCACCCAGCGCCACAAGGGCGAGCGAGTGCATGAGGTTGAGCTTGCGGAAGTAGAAGAGCAGCAGGAGCGCAAGAAGGCCGAAGGAGATGAGGCCGGAAGGCTTGATGAGGGCTGCAAAGCCGCCAATGAAGCCTGCTGCAAAATACGCGGGCTTGATGTCATTCCTGAGGCCCAGGAATAGGCAGAGCAGCCCGCCGAGCACAAATGCCATTTCAGGAAGGTTGATGTAGAAGACTTGCGCGTGCGCCATTACCAGCGGCGTGTTGACAAATATGAGCAGTGCAAGCCATGCATTTGCAGTTCCGAAAAGGCGGTGCGCAAGCGAGTAGAGCAGGATACAGGATGCAAGGAAGAGCATTGGCGGTATGAGGCGCGCGAAAAGGTCATTGAAGCCGTTCAGCAGGTAGAACCAGCTTGCAAAAAGGTGAATGCCGTGCGAGAGCGGGGTGTAGAAGGAAAGCACGCCTTCAAGCGGCACGAGCGAGCCTGCGCCTGCATAGATTTTCGCAAGGGGCGCGTGTATTGTGAGCGCGTCACCGCCGTCAATCGGGAAGAATGCGGAATAGTAGAAGGCGAAGAAGAGCTGCACGAGCACGAAGAAGAAAATTATGCCCTCGCCAAGCGAGAAGCGGGGCAGGGCAGGGGAGTAGAGGGTGCGTCTGAGGTGCGCATTGAGCTCATCGCGCACGAGCAAGTAGGCAAGGCCGCAGAAGATGAGGAGGAGTGCTGTTGTTGAGAGTGCGCTGAAGCCAATGCTCATGCCAAGAAATGTCATCATGGAGCCCGCTATTGCAACTGAAAGGAGGATGGAAAGGCCCCAGCGCTCTAGGGAGGAAAGCTCCCTGTCGCGGAAGAACATGAAGCTCGCGAGAAAGCCCGGCAGGAAATAGCCGAGCACGAGCGAGAAAATGGCAATTGGTATTTCGAGCAGCATGTTGCACCGCCGTCAGTCTGGTGGAAGTATGCCGAACATCATGTGGTTGGCCCGCTTGTATGATTCGAGGGTGCCGATGTCGAGCCAGTATTTCGGCGAGTAGATATAGCCCGCAAGCCCGCCCTCTTTTGCAAGGCGCGGGAAGACCGCGTCCTCGACCTTCACCTTCTTGTGCGGTATTTTCTCTATCTCCTCATGCTCAAGAACATAATAGCCGGCATTCGCCAGGTTCGATGCAGGCTTGCCGGCTGGCTTTTCCACAAAGCTCTGCACCCAGTCGCCCTTCATCACTGCAACTCCGAAGCGGTGCACATCCTCAGGCGGCACGCCGAAAAGCGCAACTGTGCCGCGCGCCTTTGTGCGCTTGTGCATTGCAAGCAGCGCATTGACATCTATGTTCGTGACATTGTCCCCGTATGCGACCATCACCGGCCCCTTCAGCTCCTTTTCCACCACAACTGCGCGCAAATCCCCGCCAGTGTCCCAGCCAAGAGTTGTGACTGTCTCGATTTTTACGCCCTTGCGCGGCGTGTGCTCCAGGTAGCTTGCTATTGTCTCGCGCATGTGCGAGACTGCAACGTATATTTTTGAGATGTCGTGCGAGGCAGCGAGGTTGTCTATAACGTAGTCTATCACAGGCCTTCCGCCGACAGGAAGAAGGGGCTTTGGTATTGCGTAGGTGAGGGGCCTGAGCCGCGTGCCCTGCCCTGCTGCCAAGATTACTGCATCCATGAAATCACTTTTTTCCTGCGTACCAGTCGTAGGTTAGCTTCAGGCCTTTTTCAAGCTTCACTTTCGGGGACCATCCCAGAAGCGCCTTTGCCTTTGCTATTGCAGGCACGCGCCGCCTGATGTCCTCGTAGCTCTTGCCGTAGAATTCTGAGTAGGGTATGAACTTTGGGGTGAGCTTCCTGCCCGATATTCGGAGAAGCAGGCTGGCAAGGTCGATTATGCTCGTCTCAGTGTCGCTGCCTATGTTGATTATTTCGCCGTCTGCCTTTTTGCTTCCTATTGCTGCAAGAGTGCCGGCTACTGTGTCGCTTATGTAGGTGAAGCAGCGTGTCTGCTTTCCATCCCCGTGCACAAGTGGCGGCTGGTTCGCAAGAATGCGCCTCATGAAGATGCCTGCAACGCCCGCATAATCATTGTTGAGCGCGCGCGGGCCATAGGAGTTGAAGTAGCGCAGGATGGAGAAGCGGGTGCCGTATTTCTTGCCATAGCCAAAGCACAGGTGCTCGTCAAAGGCCTTGCTTGTTGAATAGCACCACCTGTCGATTGAAGTTGCGCCGAGGACGCGCTCGCCCTCTTCGCTGAGCGGGAGTGCGGTGCTGCGGCCGTATACCTCGCTTGTTGAGGCGAAGATGAGCTTGGCATCATTGCGCCTCGCTGCCTCAAGCATGTTCTCAGTGCCCTTGGTGTTGGTGTGCAGCACGCCCAGTGGATTCGTGACATAGTGCTTCACGCCGACTATTGCAGCCTCGTGCAGGATTACATTGCAGCCAGCAGCTGCGCTTTTGGCAGTTGCATGGTCGCACGCATCGCCTTTTATGAACTTGAAATTCCTGCTGCCGGCATGCTGCTTCAAATTGTCAAGGGTGCCCGTGCTCAGGTCGTCGAGAACTACTACTTCATTGCCCTGTTCAGCAAGAAGCGCGTCTGCAAGGTGCGAGCCGATGTATCCAGCCCCGCCAGTTATGAGATATTTCATTTCAAAACCTCAGAAGCCCCTTCTGCCTATCCCCAGGTATTTCACGCCTGCCTTTTTCAGCTCCGCCTTGTTGAGTATGTTGCGGCCCTCAACAACAAGCTTGTGCCTGAGCTTTGCAAAAGCAGCAGGAGGTATTTTTGCAAACTGCGGCCATTCAGTGACAAGCGCGCACGCATCAGCGCCTGAAAGAGCCGCCACTGCAGACTGCGCATATTCAATGGAGCTGCCCAGCTCCTTTCTTGCATTTTCCATTGCCTGAGGGTCATAGGCAATTACTTTTGCGCCTTCCTCGTCAATCAGGGCCTGCGCCACCTTTATTGCTGCCGAATCGCGTATGTCGTCGGTGTTGTCCTTGAATGCAAGGCCCAGCAGGGCAATGCGCTTGCCTTTCAGCGGGCCGAGGCCTTTTTTGAGAAGAGCCACCACGCGGAAGGGCTGGGACTCATTCACGTCCATCACGGCATCAAGTATCTTGGGCTCAAAGCCCTGCGAGCGCGCCTCATGCAGCAGCGAGCCGACATCCTTCTTGAAGCACGAGCCGCCAAAGCCAGCGCCTGCATTCAGGAATGCGCGGCCTATGCGCCTGTCATGGCCCATGCCGTCTGCAACTGCATAGACGTCAACATTGAACTTCTCGCACATGTTGGCAAGCTCGTTGGCAAATGATATTTTTGTGGCAAGGAAGGAGTTGCTCGCGTATTTTATCATTTCGGCTGTGCGCAGGTCTGTCTTGAGAAGCGGGGAATGCACCTTGGAGTAAAGGCGTGAAACTGCATCAGCATCCTTGGAATCTGCTGCGCCAACCACAATCCTGTCGGGCTTCATGAAATCATAGACTGCATTGCCCTCGCGCAGGAACTCCGGGTTCATGCACAGGCCAAAGTTGGAGAAGCCGGCGCGCCTGATGATTGGCCCTATTGATTCTGTTGTGCCAGGGGGGACAGTGCTCTTGACAGTGACGACGTGCCTTTCGCCCTTCTTTCCCTTTCTCTCAGCAAGCGAGAGGCCTATGGACTCGGCTGCCTTGTGCACGTAGGAAAGGTCGCTGGAGCCGTCCTCGCGCGAGGGCGTGCCGACGCAGATGAAAGAGAAGTCTGCCGAGGCAAGTGCTTCGGCGTAATTCGTGGTTGCCGAGAGGCGCTTTGCCCTTATGGCGCTTTTCAGCAGCCTGTCAAGCCCTGGCTCGTATATCACGGACTTGCCGTCATTTATGCGCTCCACTTTCGCAAGGTCCACGTCCACGCAGGAAACGCGGTGGCCGAGCGAGGCAAAGCACGTGCCGCTGACCAGCCCCACATAGCCTGTGCCTATTACGCATATGGAAGCCATGTGAAGCGATAGGTAGGCATTGGCTTTTATAGCTATTTTAAGATATGAATGCCGAGTGTTTTCTATGGGCAGGGCGGCGCTTTACGGCGTGGTGTTTCTGGCGGGTTTCCTGGGCTTCATGCTGCTCGGAATAGCTGTGCTCGGGCTTGAGGGCTATGGACTGGCAGACTATGCAAAGCTGGCTGACAGGGTGATAAGGTGGTCTGGCGTGGGCGCGCTTGCAAGCATCGCAGTAATCGGGTTTGACTTCTTCTTCCTCTCAAACCTGGGAAGGGCAAAACGCGTTGTGCGCTACGAGCCGCTTTCCAGCATGACAGTGGGCGTGGGGCTTACTGCCTACAATGACGAGAAGGCCATTGGCGGCGCTGTGAAGGATTTCAAGCAGAATCTCGGGGGCGGGAAGCTGGTTGACCTTGTTGTTGTTGACAATAATTGCACTGACCGCACTGCAGAGGTTGCGAAGAAGGCAGGGGCCCGCGTTGTGCGCGAGACAAAGCAGGGCTATGGCCATGCGTGCATGCGGGCATTGAGCGAGGCTGCTGGGGAAAAGAAGCCTGATGTTGTGATTCTGTGCGAGGGCGACGGCACATTCAGCGCTGCTGATGCCAAGAAGCTGCTTGCTTACATTGAGAATGCAGACATGGTTGTGGGCACGCGCACTGTAGTGGAAGTCTTGGACCCTGACTCGCAGGTTGACTGGTTCATCAACTGGGGCAACAAGTTCATTGCGCGCATGCTGCAGATGAGGCACTGGGGCAGCGTGAGGCTCAGCGACGTCGGCTGCACTTACAGGGCTATTCGCAGGGATGCGCTGGAGAGAATAATGCCGAATCTGAAGCAGGGCGGAAACTCTTTCTCGCCCCACATGCTGCTGGTTGCGCTGGATGAGGGGCTGACTGTGATTGAGGCTCCCGTTACGTTTAGGCAGCGCGTGGGCGAGAGCAAGGGCGTTGGAAACAAGAAAGTGAAGGGCTTTGGCGTGGGGCTTGCGATGCTCTGGCACATATTCACGGAGTAGGCAGAAGCGGGTGTAATAGATGGACAGGAAGGAGCTTGCAGCTGTTGTAATTCTGCTGCTCCTTGCGCTTTTTCTCAGGCTCTACAATATCGACAGGCCGCTTTACGGCGATGAGGCAGACTGGCTGAAGAGCGCAAAAATACTTGTTGAGGGGAACAGCAGCTGGACGAACACGCTGGTGTCTGACAATCCGCCACTGGGCAAGGCGCTTTTTGTCGGCGCATATGCGCTTGGGCTCCATGATTTGCGCTATGTTGCACTGCTGTTCGGCATGGCTGCGCTGGCCGTCACTTACCTGCTGGCAAGAAAGGAGTTCGGGAAAAGGAGTGCGCTCATCTCGCTGTTCCTGCTTGCAACTGCAGCCTATGCAATTGTTGGGGCGCAGCATGTTGACAGGGATGGGGGGATGCTGGCGTTCTTCACAATGCTCACGCTCTATGCGTACATGAGAAGCACTGGCGAGAAGCTGGTGAAGGAGAGGGGGCTGTGGCTGGGCGTGTCCCTTGTTGCATTCATTGCCTCAGTTCTCCTGCGCACGAATATGGCACTGCTTGTTGCGCCGGTCTTTGCGCTCGAATATTACAGGCAGGAAGGGGGAAGGTTGGCAAAGGTCGGGAATGCGGTAAAAAAGCTGCTTCCTTTTGCAGGGGCATTTGCGCTCTCATTTGCATTCTGGCTCCTGCTTGACAATGCGCTTGGCCTGCAGACAATGCAGAGGACGTTTGCGCACTATTTGACCTATGCAACCGGCTCGAACCAGGATTTGCAGGCGCGCTTGCTGAGGACAGCTGTTTCAGTTGCAAGGGTGGGGGCACGGCTTACTGTGCCAATGGCACTGGCGCTCTGCGTGGCAGCCTATGCACTCTGGAAAGCGCGGTGGGAGCTTGGGGAAAAGGAGAAGGAGCTGCTCGTGGTGTGCGGCGCGTGGATTCTTGTTGGCGTGCTCACGGTGCTGCTCGTGACGCAGGGCAACGTGCCTGCCTATTTCGACCCATTTGTGCTGCCAATCATGCTGGTTGTGGGGCATGCGATTTCAAAGATGAAGAAGGCGAGCATTGGCTTTGCAGTGCTGGTGCTCGTGCTTGCATTCCTTTACCTGCGGGTGCTCCAGTATGCTGATTTCAACGAGGTGAATTTGCTGCTCATGCCAGTTGCAGGGCTGGCTGCTGTTGCGCTTGCAGGCATGGCATGGATTGTGGACAGGGGCTCTGGCAGGCTGGTGCTTGCGCTTGCAGTGATGTCGCTTTTCGCTTCTGCGTTCCTGCTCATGGACTTCCGTACCTATGATGCAATGCGCTCGCAGGCAGTTGCAGATGCAGCTGCGTACTTCAATGGAATGGAAGTGCAGAAAATTGCGGAGTCGCAGGAAAGGACCTTGGATTTGTATGCAAGCGGGCGCGTGGTGCAGTATGACGGGGGCAGGTGCGTGAAGGTTGATGGAAGGCAGTGCACTGAAGAAGATGGAGTTTCAACTTTCCCTGTGGGCTATTATGTGGTGGACTTCCCGCTCAGGCCCCTGGAGCTGCCGGATGGAATTGGCGCAATGTTCAGGTTCAATTTGTTTGACAAGTCAGGCGTTGAAAAGTGCGAGCTTGTGCGCACCTATGAGCTGCACGGGGTTGTTGTGAGCGAGTTTTACAAGTGCTGATGACTGATAAAACTGGCGGAATTGCAGGAATTGGTGAGTTGCGGGTTGAAGATGCGGAGTAGGTTTTGGGGTTGGTTGCAATGGCGAAAATCGTGGTGACGGGCTCTGCGGGTTTCATAGCATCGCACATGTGCGAGGCACTGCTTGCAAAGGGGCATGAAGTTGTGGGCTATGATAATCTGTCAGCCGGGAAGATGGAGAATATGGCAGAGTGCCTGCGCAGCCCGCATTTCTCGTTCGTGCGGGGAGACATACTGAACATGGAGAAATTCGGGGAAGTGTGCGAGGGCGCGGAGGCAGTGTACCATTTGGCGGCAGACCCGCTCGTGAAGGAGAGCGCCGAGAGGCCCATGCTTTCCTTTGAGCAGAATGTGATTGGAACATTCAGGGTGCTGGAGGCTGCAAGGCGCAGGGGAGTAAAGAGGGTTGTTTTCACTTCCACTTCAACTGTATACGGCGACGCGGTGAAGATACCAACGCCGGAGGAATCGCACCTCGAGCCAATCAGCAATTATGGCGCAAGCAAGCTTGCATGCGAAAGCTATCTGGGCGCCTACGCGCACACCTACGGAATGAAGTGCACTGCAGTGCGCTATGCCAACATTTACGGGGAGAGGGGCGGGCATGGCGTGATGAAAGACTTCTACGTGAAGCTGATTGCGAACCCTGCTGAGCTTGAGATACTGGGCAATGGCAAGCAGGACAAATCATATCTCTACGTGGATGATGCGGTGAAGGCCACATTGCTGGCTGCTGAGAAGCAGAAGGAGCCTTTCAATGCCTACAATGTGGGCAGCAGGCACAAGCACAAGGTGGACGAGATTGCGCGCCTCATTTCGCGCGAGCTGGGCCTGAAGCCGAAGTTCATGTACACTGGCGGGAAAAGGGGCTGGATAGGGGATGTTTCGGTGATGCTGCTTTCAACAAAGAAGATTGAGAAGCTGGGCTGGCGCGAAAGCATTGGTTTTGAAAAGGGCGTAAGGCGCTACCTTTCCTGGCTTGCAAAATCAGGCTAGGTTGGGGAAGAGTTCAGCTGGCTTCCTACAAAAGGCGTTTCTGCAGGAGTTGCTGCTGGTACTTCAGGCGCTGCAGGTGCAGGAGTTTCTTCTGGCACTATTGAGGGTGCTATTTCAGCAGGAGCTGCAGCAGTGTCCTTCAGCTTGAATATGCGCACTGGAAGCGAGGGGCCGAACTGCGCAAATTCAGCCTCGTACGGGTAGACCTGCACAAATCCGTCAATGTGCCCGAGGAAGAAGCCCTGGTAGAAGACAGAGTCATAGGATTTGCCTGCCCTGTCGTCATAGCCCTGCCCTGGAGGCGGATAGACCACTAGCATCTGCTGGTAGGCCCTGTTGTCGCCAAGAGTTACCTCGCCCTGCGGCATCAGTATGCCGTGGTTGATTGTGCCGTTGGACTCGTATGCTATTACAAGCTTGGTCTGGTTGTTCTCAATCACCTGCCCAATGCAGTAGGCATTCTGGCCCCTTATGGTGGAGGATGCATGGAACATGTTGAAAGGCGCATCGATGTTGCACAAGTCCCCTTCAGTTGGCTGCGAGGGTATGAATATGCGCTCGAAATAGTGGTCGCCTTCGCACTGCGAGTTGCCCACCTGCCGGGGAATGAACTGGGTTTCATCATTCTGCACGCACGACAGGTAGACGAGCGCGCCCCACTTTCCTATCAGGTCCTGGTCAAGCAGCAGGTATTTTGCCTGGTGGTCGCGCATCCACTGCGCTGCATGCTCGGGCGTGTTGGCAACAAGCAGGTCCGCCATTTCCAAATCCTGCGCAGGATACTGGTGGTCATTGCGCGTTATTGTCTTGCGCTGGCCGAAGAAGTTTGTCCAGTGGCCGTAGTCCCACCAGTGTATCACGCGGTCGTTCTCCGCCACATTGTTGCGTATCCAGTCCATGGGGTCAAGCCACCACTGTGGTATGCGCGAGCAGTAGAGGTAATAGGCAGTGCCAAGGGCCCTGTTCTTCTCGCCGCCGGAAAGCTCAAAGAGGTTGTTTTGTATGCTCGGGCCTATCTTGTTGCAGTCCATGAACATCTGGCCATTGGATTCGTAATAGTTGGAGGCGTCTGCAGAGGCTGCTATCACCAGAATGGCAGGCCATGCAGTGAGCAGCACGAGGACTGCGCCGAATGCAAACAGCACATCTCCGTAAAGCGCTGCGCTCTTCTTGTCCTTCACATGCTCATTGATGGCTATTGTGATGCCGCCCAGCACTGCGCAGAAGCCCACTATCATGGCAGCTGCAAGCTGCAGCACGAACTTTATCTTGCCAAGGCCCACCCACACAACCGGCAGCACGATGAGCGCGAAATATAGGGAGTACTTGGAATCGTATTTCCATGCAATTGCAAGTGCAGCAATGAAAGGTATTGCGAATACCAGGAGGGCTGCCATGCCTGAAAGCAGGTTGTTCTCAAAGAGAACCTTGAGAGGCAGGCCCAAAGGCCCGAGTGCATTCGTGAAGTCATTGCCAGTTCCGCCCTATTCT
>JBAZVU010000021.1:0-11464 GCA_041660725.1 Candidatus Micrarchaeia archaeon
GCGCGTGAAGGTGCCTGACACAGTTCATATTGAAATAAGCCTTGAATAAGAATTATCTTTTTCTGCGTGCTGTCGGTTTGGTTTTCCGTCCCTTAGCCTCAGACATGGGCGTTATGGAATTACGCTTGATGTTCAGCAATACAAAGGTCACGGCCCCGCCTACAAGAAGCAAGAGAGGCCATTTAACATCCACGCCTCCGATCACAATAGAAGGCAGAAGAAGCAGGAAAAGGAGAAAGAACGCGAGGAAAGTCACGAAGTAAGACAGGCGCACATAGCTCGTATATTTCATTTTGCCCAGAAGAGGCAAGACAATGGTTGAATTATCAAACGGATCCCAAGGCTCGGCCTTTAACCGTTCTTTCCAATGCTTTAGCTGTGCTTTGGCGAATTTTTCATAGGCTTTTTCTGACTTAAATTCTATGACAAAAACACCTGTGCCACAGCGCTTGCAATAGAGATTCTCTGTGAGCGGGCCGTATGACCAGCGGCTTAGGGGCCTTTGATAGGCAGGAAGTGTCCAAAGCAAATCGCGGCTTCCGCATTGAGAACAGGCGCGGATAATAGGTTTCTCCATAAACCCGGCTCATTTTTTTGTTCGTCTGCTTTTCTGTGCTGGTTTGGTTTTTCCCTTCTTAGCCTTGGCCTTCTCCACCATGAACTTCATGTAGTTCTTCTCGGAGTCGAACTCGATGGGCAGGATGTCCTTGCCGCACCTTTCGCAGAAGAACTGGCCTGAGAGGGAAGTTGTGCCAAGAAAGTCGTAGACGCTGTTTCCCCCGCCGCCAACCCATTTCAAGTCAGGGTTGCCGCACATCGGGCAGGCGCGTATGAGCTCCTTTGCCATGCAAGACTATGGATAGAACCAGTATTTAAATCACAAATACGTAAAGGAGGTCTGAAAGACGCCCGTAAGGGAAATGTATGAGAAACCGTAGGTTTCTTATGCTGAGGTGGCAGAACCTGGTTATTGCGCCAGTCTTGAAAAAGAAGTGGGTTGCGCACCCCCTTTCTAAACCCCCATGCGGGGCAAGATAACTGGTTCCCGCAAGGGAGTCCGAGTTCAAATCTCGGCCTCAGCTCTTCTTTTTTCACGGCCGCTAGGCCAATGCCTCAGCTTTTTCTAATTCTCAAAGCCGGTGGTGAAGGCAGTCGTGGCGTATCTGCTCTGCTTCGAGCTGCTTGCGCACGAACGCCCTAGTGGAGCTCTCTTCTGCCTCCTCATGATCAAGGATGCCGAGCTTCCTCTGTGCTGACTGCCTTTCGAGAAAGTTCCTGGAGCTGACTCCGGCGTCGAGATCCTTCCTGAGGTTCGCGCGCTCTTGGGCAGTGAGAAGCTTAACTCCGCCCCTAAATTCAGATTCATTCCGAGTTGTAAGAAGCTGCTGAACTGTAAGCTTCTGGACTGATGCTTCGACCATTTGGGCCATCCCACCACCTCCCAACTATATAGTGCTATTTAGGCAGGGAGAATATAAAAACCTGGTAGGTTGGCTAGAGGCGTAATTGATTGCAGGCGAGCGGAGCGAGCACTAACCTCTGGGGTTTAGAACAAGCATTCCGCTAGAGGCGGAATGATGCCCATTTCTGCCTCGGCAGAAATCGGGAGGGGCTTCAGCCCCTTCTTATGGCGGCGAGACTAGCAGCTGGCAGGTGTCTACGAAGTAGGCAGGGTCCATGCGCCTGTTGTCCGGCGTGCGCACCTCGAAGTGCAGGTGCGCGCCGAAGCTGTGGCCGCGGCACGAGTCCAGCCCGCCGCTGTAGGCTATCAGGTCGCCTTCATTCACATAGGTGCCATCAGGCACTGCAAAGCCGTTGCACTTGATGTGCATGTAGTAGGTCGTGAGCCTGTCGCCGGTAAGCTTGATGTAGTTGCCAGCGCCATTTTGTTCAAACAGCCTGTGCACCGTGCCTGCGTGAGCCGCCCTTATCTCAGTGCCGACAGCAACGCCAATGTCAATGCCGCCGTGGAAGTGGGTGCCGCGGTCAGTGCAGAAGTTTCCACTGCATGAGCCGCTTACAGGCCTGGTGATGCCAAGGTAAAGGTCAGAGTAGCCAAGGGCATTCGGGTCGTTTTGCAGGTACGGGCAGCTGCCATCTGGCGGCCTCAGGGTTGTCGGGCCAGTGTAGTCATTGCCCTCGTACGGGTCCGCGGCAACCTCGCTCACGCCGTCCTCGCAGTTGCTCGGGCAGGTGTGGAGAATTGAGTCATAAGTGGCAATCACTTTTGCAGCATACGGGTTGCCGCCATCTCCATTTTCTTCCAATGGGCACTGGTTCACGTAGGTAACGAAGTCTGGCGAGCAGCAGGGATTTTCAGCGGCAGTCTGGCCTGGCACGCAGCCCTGCTTTTCCTGCCAGTTCTCATAGTAGCGATGGACGCCGCCGGGGCCTGCATTGTATGCAAGGAGGGTGAGCCAGGCCTCAGACCAGCGGTAGTTCTTGTCATCCAGATTCACATCGCTGGAGCCTGCAACTGCATCGCGCTCGCCTGCATAGGCGTCAGTGCGCATAAGGCTTTGGAAGTCGCACATCTTGAATGTGCCGCCGCAGATGCTGCTTGACGGGACAAACGGGTTGAAGCTCGGGCAGACTGTGTCAAAGTACGGGTCATGCCAGTCGTTTATTGTCTGCATGAGGCCGCAGGCGCACTCTGGCAGTGCTGTTGAGTCCGGCCTGTAGGAAGGCTGCTCGCTGTCGGGCGAGGCCCGCGGAGGCGTTGATTTCCAGCAGCCGATGTTGCCAGAGCAGGGAGTGGTGGCGCCTGAGATGTGCGAGATGGCAGCTGGGTTGAAGTCGCTCTCAACTTTCATCACTGCCTTCACGAGCAGCGGGTCAAGGTCGCACTTCTCTGACTCGCGCCTTGCCTCTGCATCGTAGAGCTGGCAGTCGTACGGGTCAAAGCGCTGCCTGTCCTGGCCTGAGTAGAACTTTTGCGGCGGCGCGCCGCCAATGCACTCGTCGCACCCGATTACTGCAAGGCCTTCTGAATCGCCGGTGTCGTACTTGGGCGGCTCTGAGTAGAGGTACATGTTCGAGTAGGTTGCGATGAAGGACTGGAAGGTGCAGATGGAAGTGTTCTCGCCCTTTGCAGGGAATGTAAGGGGCACCTGCGAGTAGGGCGCAACTGCCTTGAGAGAGTTGTCAGCATAAACCGTCCCATTATAGTAGAACTGGCACCTGTTGGAAACTATGTTGAATGCAGGCGCCTTCTTGTTTCCCTCTGCATCAACAAGGCCCAGGCTCCCGCGGTAGTCGTCGGTGCTTGCAGTGATGCCGGGGAATTCAGGGTTTGTGCCGCCGTCCTCGAACTGGTAGATGGCAGAGCCGACTATGCCTGCCTGCACCATGTCAGGTATGTGCACATGCATGAAATCATAGAAGGCCGCAGCCTGGTCCGGCGTGCAGCTCTCGCCTGTCAGCGGGTCTGCATAGGCAGAGGCGCCGTAGTAGAGAAGCAGCGAGGGCTTCTGGTAGTGCGCGAGAGCCTGCTTGGAATAGTTCATGAGCCTGTAAAGCCCCTCGTCGCTCGCGCATCCTGAATCAGGGTAGTCATTCAGGAAGAAGTGCAGGCCCAGCATGTCGACGTTTTCAAATGCAGCAGGGTAGGAGTTTGCAAGCTCCCAGAGGGCGGAGTGGTAGGTTTCGTCCACGCCTGTTGTGACGGGGTTGTCTTCAACGTCGGGCATGACAGTCTGGTCAGGCACTATCGCAATCATGCAGTCAGGGCATTCTGAGTCGATTGTTGTTATCTGCTCAGCCACGCTGCCGGCATTGGATGAGGTGAATTCGGGCGTTGGCACTATTGTTACAGGGCCTGCTTTTTCCATCTCCTTTGCAAGCTGCCTGAGGAATGCAGCCTGCTCTTCTGGAGTGAGCGAGGCGTCCGGCTTGTAGATGTAGATTGGCAGGACGTCGTTGTCAAGGTAGCAGCCTGCGCGCTTGTTGCTTGGTATGAAGCGCAGCTTGTCGCTCGGCTGGTACCAGCGCACTGCAATGCCCATGGAATAGTTGCAGAAGCTGTTTGCAGTGTCGAAGTCGCTGAATGTGGGGCCTTGGCCGAGCATGAAGTATTTGATGAAGTCGTCGCCCGCTGCAGGGTTTGCGAGCGCGTAGTCCTCTGCTTTCTTGAGGCCTCCGGGCACTGCCTTTGGCGGGTCTGCATTCTGGTATGCATCTATGCGCTTCTGCGTGAGGCAGTCCTTGAAGTCACACTTGCCGCCGAGAAGGCGCGTTTCGGGCGGATGGCCGGTTATCCAGTTCCAGAAGCGGTTGAACCAGTTGCCGTCGTCGTAGTTGCACACCATGCAAGAGCACACGCCCACTTCCGCGGGCGGGGTCTCGGGGAGGGTTGTTGGCGCAATTTCAAAGTAGCGCTCGGGGTGAAGCTGCAAGCGGCCTGCAAGAAGAATGAAGGGGGATGCAAGGAGGAGGAGCAAATACAGCGCGCGCATGTGCTGTGATTGGCTGGAGGTTATTATAAATATTTTTCAGGGGCGAGGGCAGGAGGCAGGCTAGGGTTTTCAGTGCTGGGGGGCGAGGGCAGGAGCAATCAGGGCTGCAGGGTGCTGCGCAGGATGCCGGAGTCCAGGTGGTCAGTGCCGCCGCGGTTCACGTCAAATCGTATCACCACGCTCGCAGAGTAGGCGCTGCCGGGGTTTCCGCCCATGGCAGTGTCCGCACTGAAGAGCACGGTGGAGCTGGAGTTCATGCTGAATGGCATTGCGGGCGAGGGCGAGGAGACTGGCACGCCATTCACGCGCACCTCCTGCACTGTCACCGCGTCCTCAAGCCTGTTGATGAGCGTGAGGTGGATGGAGCCATCGGCATTGAGGCGGTACGTTGCAACTGCAAAAGTGTTGAAGCCGGAGATATCGGTTCCGGGGGACACATAGGAGCCAAGGTCAAAAATGTCCAGCTGTATCAGCACTGCCACGCACACGACTATGAGCAGGAGCGCCCAGCCGTAAGTGAAGAGGAACTCGGTACCGGCCTGCGCTCTGTGGATTCCGGCCATGCAATCACATTATTGACGAGAACATTGTCTCAAGCGCGTAGAAGGTGCCGAAGAATATGCCCAGCGCAAGCGCCACGAAGATGGGCATCATCTTTATTCCTGAGAGCAGCTTGCCGGAGCGTATCTGCGCAAGCGTGAAGGACGCGAAGAAGGAAGTCACGAGTATGCTTGCTATTGCAAAGAGGCGCAAGTCGTCGGGCGTGATGCCGGAGCTGGATGCAATGCCGCCCACTGAGCCGAACTGCATCGCCTCGGGCGGGAGGGACTCGAGCGAGCCGATGTTCTTGGAGATGCCCGCGCTGATGACGTTGTAGTAGACAGAGGTGGCGAAGAGCACTGGCGAGGCTATGAGCGCGCTGAACACTATGAAGATTGTGTACATCATCGTGGCATTGTTTATCTCGCGCGCAAGCGCCTGCTGGTTGCGCAAATCCTGCGCAATCTCGTAGAGCAGGCTGGCCATCTGCCCGCCCAGCGAATTGCCCTCCACCAGCAGCTTCACGCCGCGCTTGAGCGCGTTCGAGCGCACGCGGTTGCTCATTTCCATTAGCGCGTCGTTCAGGGGCGTGCCTGCAAAAGTCTTTGTGCTCACGCGCTTTATCTCAACTTCAAGGGGCCCGAATTCGGGCTTGGCGCTCGCAAGCACTGCATTCTCTATTGTCATGCCTGCGCGTATGTTCGCGGCTATCATGAGGAATGCGTCCGGCAGCACGACCTCGACGCGCTTGGCGCGGGAGTCCGCCGCCATCAGGGGCACGAGGTAGAAGAGCAGGGCCAGCAGGACCATGCACAGCAGGCCCATGCCGATGGATGAGAACGGGTCAAGCAGGAGCGAGGAAAGCAGGAATGCGGCCAGGCCTATCATTATCATCAGGAAGGCAAGCGTGCCCACATAGCTGCGGCCCGGCATGTCCATGTCCGCTTCCAGCAGCAGGTGGTCGAAGTAGCTGATGACGCCTGGCGGGAAGAGGCGCGAGAGCGCCTTGAAGATGCGTTCAAACATTGATGATGCTTGCATTAGTCAATCACCGGCCTGCGCGAGCGCACGAAGCTTATGAAGAAAATCTGGAAGAGGATGAGGTAGAACACCACGCCAGGGTAGAGTATTTTCGGTATGGGTATGTTGAGGAAGGAGAGGAGGATGCTCATCATGCTCATGCCCAGCGAGGGCACGATTACTGCGGCCATCATGTAAATCATCGTCCATGGGTTGAGCTCCTGGCCGTAGCGCTTGATGTCGTCCAGCTTCTCCTTTGTGAGGTCGTTGATCATGTCCTGCAGCCCTACTGTAACGTCGGAGCCCACTGAGAGGGCATTGGAAATCTGCCAGATTGCGCGCCTGAACTTGAAGGACGGGTTGCGCGCGCTCGCATCGTTCAGCGCGACTATCTCAGGCACGCCGCCCTCCACGTGGTCGGTGATTTCCTTGAACTCGCGGCTCACTTCCCCGTAGCCAACAGTCACGCTCTTCATTGCCTCGAAAAGCGAGACGCCTGACTTGAGCTCAATGAGCATCTGGCGCAGCGCGGAGATGAGGTTGTTCTCAAGGGCCTTCACGCGCCTCTTGGAAACAACGCTCGGGTAGGAGAGGATTGTGATGAAGCTCGCGAGCCCGATGACGCCGCCCACTGTGAGCGCGAACATTATGAAGTCAGCTCCCGCCACGAGGCCGAGCAGGTAGATGAGCATCCCGAAGAGTGCGGAGTTGGAGATTGCGACGACTATGGCGAGCGAGGCCCACTCCTTTGGCGCGAGCTTTATGCCCGCCTGCAGGAGCTGGAACTTGAGGAAGGGCGAGACCTTGGAAATGGGCGTGCCCAGGGCGAGGAAGTAGTGGGAAATCGGCAGCAGGGCTTCGGCCGGAATTATTGAGAAGGGAACTTTTACAGCCATTGAAAATCACGCTACTTGCTCTTTTTTCCCGCCGGAGGTTCAACTTTCTTCCCGGCCGGGGCTTCGGCCTTTCCGCCTGTCAGGGCTTCAACTTTCTTTCCAAGTGAAGCTTCGAGCTTTACTATCGCAGAAGCTTCGACTTTTCCTCCGGGCTGGAGCTTCAGCAGGTCCGCGGGCTTCATCTTCTTGGCTATTGCTTCCACGAGCAGCTCCTTGTTCCTGTAGAAGAGCGCGGACACGCGGCCCACTTCGTTCACGTCGAATATCTTGTTGGCCACCATGTATTCCAGTATCTTCCTGCGCTCCTCCAAATCCTGCTTCACTTCCTTCTCGGTCATGCCGCTGAACATCATGATGTCGTTTATCACGCGCATGTAGTCGCCGACCTTCTCCATTGTGTCATCGTGGGAGTTCCAGTGGTAGACCTTGTTCACGCTCACGAGAGATTTGTAGGGCACTATTTCGGCCAGCTCGAGCGTGCGCCTCACGCCAGTGCGCCTCTGCCTGTACTGCACAAGTATCATGTGCACTGCCTCGAGCATGCTCTCGGGCAGGTTGATGGGCGGGGTTGTCATGCGGGATTTTGCCTGCTCAGCGCTGTCCGCGTGCAGTGTTGCAAGGACCGAGTGGCCCGTGTGCATTGCCTCGAAGAGCACCTCTGCCTCGCGCTGGCGCCTGATTTCTCCCAGCACTATGCGGTCTGGCCTCATGCGCAGGGAGTTCACCATCAGGTCAAGCATGCTCACCTCGCCCTTGCCCTCAGGATTCGGCAGGCGCGTGACCATGGGAAGCCAGTGCAGGAAGTCCGGCAGGTAAAGCTCGCGCGTGTCCTCTATTGAGATGACGCGCTGGTTTGGCGGGGTGAAAACCAGAAGTGCATTAAGTATGGAGGTCTTGCCGCTCGCAGTTCCTCCTGCTATTAGTATGTTCATTTCATAGTGGATGCAGAGCCAGAGCATGGCGGCGACGTCGATGCTCATCACGTTCGCCTCTGGCGTAAGCATGCGAGTTATTGTCCACGGGCTCTTGGCGAATTTGCGTATTGTTATTGAGTTGCCCTTTGTTGAGATGGGGAAGAGCGTGGCATTCGCGCGGTCGCCTCCTTCCAAATGCGCATCCAGCAGCGGGTTGAGGTTCGTAATCTGCCTGCCAACGCGCCTGCCCATGATGCTGGCGTAGTTCATTATCTGCTCCTCCTTTTGTATGAAGAAGTTTGTCTTGAGCCAGCCGTGCTTCTTGTGGTAGACCCAGAGCGGCTCGCGCGAGGTGTTCACCACTATTTCCTCAAGGTTCTCGTCAGCAAGTATGAGCTCCATTTCACCCAGGCCTATGAGCTCGTGCGCAAGCGTGCCCACCACAATCTTGCGCGTCTGCTCGCTCATGTCCACGAGCTCGCGCTTCACTATCTCATTCGCCTTGGCCATGAAGGCCTCGCGCAGCTTGCTCATTGTCTCGGCATCGTGCGCCTCAGTTGGGCGCACGTTCACTTCCTCTATTATCTTCTCCTTGATGTGCTCCATCACCTTGGAGGTCGCTTCCTGGAACTTGGCCTTGGAAATTTCGTAGGTGTTGACGTACTCGTCGTCCCGCGAGACTATCTTCACCTCGACCGGCACGTTGTCGCGCTCGTATTTGTAAGTGTCAAGAATCTTCATTTCTTCACCATCCTTGCCTTGGTTGCGGTCCATTCAAGCAGGTCGTCCTTATCCTTGTCCTTTTTCTTGTGCTTGAATGGGGAGTGGAGGAGCTCTGCCAGCATGTGCAGGGGCCCCTTGCGTATTGCATGCTTCACGCGCCTTATGCGGGCGCCCACTCCGTCAATGCGCACCTCGAATATTTTTAGGCGAGAGCTCATGTCCCGCCTCATCAGCTCCAGCGTGTCCGCCTCCTTCATTAGGAATTCGACATCTATGGGGCTTGCAGAGCGCTCGCGCCGCTCTATCTCGCCCAGCAGCTTTTCTGTGCGCGCAAGCCTGCTCATCACGTCGCGCTCAAGAGAAGTCATGGCCTGCTGGCTCTCCGCCATGTCCATGTCCACGCTCTTCATCATTTCGCGCAGCTCGAAGTCGTGCTCGCGCGCCTCCGGGGGGCGCTGTGCAGGGGATGCCTTGGCTGGTGAAGCTGCGCCGGCTTTCCTGATTGCAATGAGTTCTGTGCGGCCGGGATGAAGAAGGGCGTAGCGCATGGTGATGAGGCCGCTCTCCTCAAGGACAGTGGCAAGGCGCTCCACCTGCGCCTGGTCCATGGCAAAGACGTCTGCGAGCTCCGCGACAGTGGTCTTGTTGTGCTCCTGTATGAAGCTCAGCATCCGGTCCACGAGGGTGTGCATCTCGTCCTCAGGCTTCTGCGCCTGATCGGATGCATTTTCCTGCTGCGTCGCCATGGAATCCCGCTCTTTGTTCTCTTGCCGCCTTTAAATTAATTTACCCGTAGTCGAGGGAGCCGTTCACTCCGTAGAATTGCGCCTGCTCATCATTCAGCCTCAGCCATGCATAGGACGAGCCATTAACCGGGTAGCCCTGCACAGGTATTGTGCCGAAGTACACATAGTCCACGCTCGTCTGGTTCTCGTCCACCTCGAGCCCGTAGTTTATCAGGTCCTGCACGTTGACTATGGATGCGAGGCCTATCTGGCTCGAGGTCATGAGATTGTACTTTGAGGGCACTATCAGGTTGTCCTCAAGCCTGTCCATGAAGCTGGGGCCGTCGCTGCTGTTCACGTAGAGCGAGTTGGCCACTATTGTGTCAAGAGTGGTGAGGTTGTAGGAGGTGAAGTTCGCAGGCACCACCTTGCGGTTCGCAAGGCCGCGCGTGTGCATCGGGTAGAGAGGGTCGTCGAGGTTTGCAATTGGTATGAGCACTGTTGTGTTGTAGGAGCGCCTCACGCTCATGGAAACCAGCCTGTCGCTCAGGTTCACGCTCCATTCAAGGTCCGCGCGCAGGTGGAAGCTGTCGTAGGGCGAGACTGCAAAGGAGCTGAAGCTGAAGTTCACGTCAAAGCCCTTGTTTCCGCCTATGACCTGCACGCGCTCAGACCACTCGGGCACTGTGCTGGCATTCAGCCAGTAGGAGTCGCTGCCGTATATGGTGCCGTTCATCACCAGCTCGCGCAGCCGCAGTTGCGCGTCATCAAGGCCAGAGCCGCGGAGGTCCACTTCATTGATGCCCGCCACTAGGGCGCGCTTTGTTGCTATGTCAACTGCGCGGGGCATGTCCAGCGAGATGGAGTCAATGAAGTTGCCCATCTCGTTCGCGCGTATGAGCACTGTCACCTGCTCGCCCTGGCTGCGCACCGAGTCCATGTACGAGATTATGTGGAATGCGATGAGCGTGATGATTACCACCACGGCGCCGGAATAGAAAATGCCCTGCAAGGATACCATAGCCATCATCTCCAGATTGCAATGCCCATGTCAACCGGGCCCCACATGTACGGAACTTCCGAGAGCGAGGTGACCTGCACGCTCACTTCCTCGGAAAGCTGCACGTCTATGGGGTTGTTGCTCGTGCCCGGCAGGCCGCTGTTGCCAGCAGGCACAACGAAGTTGAGCTTGTCCAGCAGGCGCACGAAGGATTCGTCCAAGGCATTGCCGCTTGTGTCCAGGCTGCTGACTTCAACTGGCGTGGCATCATAGCCAGGGAGAGTCGCGCCGTAGGACACGTAGCTCACGCCGTCGCTTATGCCATCGTGGTCCAGGTCATAATAGACTGTGACATTGTGGCCGAGAAGAGATGGCAGGACCGGGCCATAGGGCACTGAGGCTGTGAAGCGCGCATTGTAGATTGCGCGGTTGTCAGTTGAGCAGGTTCCGCTGGAGTTCTCAGGGCCCAGGCCGGTGCTTATGTATGCGTTGTTTGTGCGGTTGCTTGTCAGCGTGGATGCAGGAAACTGCACAACGAACGGGTCTCCGAGGTCGCGGTAGTCTGAGCTGTAGTCCGAGAGCCGGAAGACCTGCTGGTATGCGCCGCCTGTTGCATCGCTCTGCACTGACACGTTGTCAGTCCAGTAGTCGGCCGAGTAGGACGTGACGCGTATGTCGGACACGTTGAACTGCGCAGGTATGAAGAAGCTGCCCTCACAGCTGCTGAAGCGCGGGGTTTCCATGGGGACGTTTATCTCGCGGTAGCCCAGCGCAGGCATTTCGGGCGTGTAATTGAACTCAATGTAGGAGTCAGGGAAGAGCTCGGTGCTCACGTTGCCCGTGATTACAGTGAGCTGGTGGCTGAAGCTCTGGTTGAGTATGGTGTGCGCAAGCAGCCTGTAGATTTCCAGCAGCTGCGCCGGGTCGCTGCTGTAGAAGTATGAGCCGTTTCCCGCTATTGCCGCGTTGCGCAGGGTGACATTCGCTATCGAGCAGGTGTCCACTGGCCCGAAGCCGATTGTGTGCACAGTTACATCGAGGTCGTCGTGCGCGCGGCCTGCGCTGAATATCGCGTTGTTGGATGCGCACGTGCACGCGCCCGTGTCGCAGTCGTTGCTGGTGCCCCCGCAGACCTGCGTGCCGCTGGTTGAAGTGCCGTTGCACTGCACGGCCGAGTCCCAGCGCACTATTT
>JBAZVU010000022.1:0-11450 GCA_041660725.1 Candidatus Micrarchaeia archaeon
GCCGCAGGGGCAGGAGCGCATAGAAGCTTTCCTTGTTGAGCGGCGGGTTCGGCAGGTTCCCACTCTGCCCTGCAAATGTCGCTGTCCCGTCCACATAGAGCTCTATGCGCGCAATGCTCAGCAGCGCCACGTAGCGCGCAAGGCGCGCGTTTATTGTGGAAGTCTCGCTGGCTGAATAGCCGTTCCGCTCAGCGCCCGCAACCAGCGCATCGTACATTTCGCGGTCTGCATAGATGGCATTGACTGTGTCGTAGCCAGCGCGCTCCAAGCGCATGTCCCACGTGCTCTTCACGCCAGTGCCGAGCAGCAAGTAGACAAAAAGTATTGCTATGAAGAGCGCAAGGACTGCTTCAAGGGCAAGGACCTGCCCCCTTCTCGTTCCCACCAACATCCCCATTGCATCCTAGCCAGTTGTGATGTGCAGCCTGTAAGTGAACGTGCCATTGATGTAGGTGAAGTTGATCTGGTTGTAGCCAGCGTGCAGGTAGGGCGCGAGGTCCATGAATGTGCCCAGGGGCGCATCCTGCCCGTTCACCTTTATTCCGTAGAACATCTCGTCCGCGCGCGCCTGCCGCTCCTCGGGCCCGTCATACTCCACGAAGGGGCGCGCTGCGCCGTTCACCTCGTGCCTGCCATAGCCGTCAGCGCCTGCAGCCTCCACTGTTATCATGTTGGGGCCCGAGTGTATCAGCTGCATTGTCGCAGACTCGCCTGGCGATGCAGTGAGCGGGGAGCCCTGGTCTGGCCAGCCCACCCAGACATTCGAATTCTCAATGACGAGAGTGGCGTGCTTGATTATCGCATCTTCTGGTATGACAGCCTGGTAAGGGGAGTTGGTCATGCGGTAGGAAGTGACGCTCACTGCAGGATTGCCGCTTGCTGACTGCAGTGTCTCGCTCCACTTGAACACGCGGTCGTAAATATGGAAGCTGATGTTGCGGTCTGCATACCTGTGCATGTCCAGGAACTCCAGCGATGCCGAGCGCACTGTGGCATTCGGAAGCTGCAGAACTTCCAAATAGTGCGACGGCTTGCCCGGAGTTGTCCTGTTCACCACTATCTTCTTCTCAACAGAGAACTCCGCGCCGCCGACTCCGCCTCCAATGACTGTGAAGGGCACCTTCTTCTGCTTGAGCAGGGAGCCGTCCTCGCCGTAGGCCATGACTGTGATGTTGTAGTTGCCTATTGCTGTCGGCACGAATGAAACCGTGATTGTGCGCGCAAGAGTGACTGTTACGTTGAATTCGGAGCTGGGCGAGGCGAGCACGTCCGCATTGCCCGGGCCCGTAATTTCCATCCTAAGCTCCGGCACGTACATAACGCCGGAATAGTCGTTCCATGCAACAACCTGCAGTATGGCAGGCTGGTTCGAGAAGTACGGGTCGTTCTTCACAACTTCCAGGCGCGCGAGGTCGGCGCTTACCTGCGATACATTAGTGAGCTGCAGGCCCACGCGCTGCTCCGCGAACTGCTGGAGAAGGGCAAGCGAGGCATTCTCAACGCCTGTGCGCACTGCCTGGGTCGCATTCTGCTGCACTTTGGTGACGTCGCTGACAGTGGTGATGGCGGCAAGCACGAGCAGTATCACAACGCTCAGCAGGAGCAGGAACTCAATTGTGGTCTGACCGCGCTTCATATTTGGAAATCCATCCACCATATCACCAGGTTTTTACGGTCAGCCTCTCAGGCCTTCCGTTTACTATTACCAGCCTATTGGAGGCAAACACGTTGCCGGCCACCGGGGGCGTCCCGCCGAAATGCAGCCCGCCCACAGTAACTTCCACGTCGTCGGGCATCGGCCTTTCTGCAAGCGCCCCCACATTGAGTTCGCCATTGCCGAGCACGTACCTCTTTGCCACCATGTCCGCGGCAACGTCGGAGCCCCATACTTTGCGCTGCTCCGACATCTGTGCGACAGTTCGATGGTCAAATATAAAAAGGTTTGAGATTATGAGCGCAGTTGCCAGTGAGAGGATGATGAGGGCAAGCATGAAGTCCTCGAAAGTCACCACGCCCTTTCTTGCTTTTTCCTTCACCATGCAAAAACCTCAGCCAGAGTTCCGTATCACCATTGTCTTTCCGCCCGGCAGCGTGCGCTGCACGACCGAGAGCGCGGCCAGTGGCCTGCCTGATTCGACGCCCACCTTTGCCTTGCCGTAATCTACAACAACCTTGCTGCCCTCGAAAGTCACATTGTAGTCAGATGAGCGGCCGAATGAGTCTATTTTCAGCGGCAGGTTCACGGTCGTGGTGCAGGAAACGTCGCAGGCATCGCGGAACATTGCATCGACTGACGCGACAACGCGCTGGCCTATTGAAACTGCTGCAATGCGCGAGCTGCTGTCCTCAAGCGTGTTCTTCACCCCGCCCATAACGTAGAGGAGCGAGACAAAGACTATCACTGCCGAGGCCACGGTCATGGAAAACTCCATGCCTATCTGGCCCCGATGGCGGGGTGTGGAGAGGGGCGCCAGCCCCTTCCTACGATATGATTTGTACAACAACATCACCGGGATTATTGGAGTAGATGAGGGCATTGTGCTCGCCCGGCATCTGGTCAAAGTTCGGGGGTATGAAGGTGAGCTTGTAAGGCACGCGCCGGCTCCAGCTCTGGTCATTGAACTTGAATGTGACGATGTACCAGCCGCCGCCCACGCCTATCTGCTCAAAGCCGCTGAGGCCCGGCGGAATGCTGAGCTGCACGTATTTCTGCGAGCCAGTCTGGAGGGAATCAGCTGCGTCGAAAAGGCTCTCCAGCGAGTTAACGAACCTCGTGGAGCCCGATGCGCTCTTGATGCCGCCCACGCCCTGCTGGAATGTGAGCAGGGCTATCAGGAACATCATGGCACCTATGGCAAGAACGAGCATGAATTCAACAGCTACCTGCCCTTTTTTTACCAATATAGTCGCCTCGCGGGGTTTAGAAAGGGGCGAAGCCCCTTCTTAACAGGCAATTGTGAATGACTTGGAAGCTGCCTCGCTGCCAGTAGCATTCGCCACTACTGTGTGGGTGCCGACTGACTGGGGCACGAATACTGCGCCGCCGTCTGCGAGCGTGTTCTTGGTGTCAACTATGTCAGTTGCATTGCGCAAGGTTACCTGCGCGCCCACAACAGGCCCGTTCTCGTTCTTCACTGTAATAGTGAGGGGCACCATCTGGCACGGCACCGCGTCGCTTATGACTATTGATAGGTGCAGCGAGGGCGCACTGCTGCTGGCGGGCGTTGTCGCAATGTTCCTAAGGCCTTCAAGCTGCGAGCCAATTGCCTCTGTGGGCGTCTGCTCCACGCCGGTCACATTCACGTTCTTGTTCGCCTCCTGCCTGAGCGAATTGACGGTCACCAGCACTCCGACAAAAAGCAAGACAACTACGGAAATCAAAAGCAGGTATTCAATGGTCGTCTGACCGCGCATTCTTCCCATAGTGTTGCTTTAAAAGAAACCCTATTTAATAATCTTTCGAGATGGTTCGGTGAAACTTGCAGTTGCACATCCATTCCTGCATACCAAAGGGGGCGCCGAGAAGGTGGTGCTGAAGATAGCGCAGCACTTTGGCGCGAAGATTTTCTGCACTGAATATGATGCTGCGAAAACCTACCCAGAGTTTGCAAAGCTGGATGTTGAGGTGCTGCCAAGAGGGGCAATGTCTGCTGCTTTTTCCCTGTTCCCGAGGAGGGCAAGGGATGCCGCTGTGGCGGGCTCGCAATTCTGGAACTGGAAGGCGCCTGATGAGTTTGACGTTGTGAACGCGCACGGCACGCCGAGCGAGTGGGTTGGGCACAGGAACAGGAACGTCGTCTGGTACTGCCACAACCCGAACAGGGAGGCGTTCATACTCTATAAGTGGAGGCAGGCGCGCCGCAACCACCTTGAGCGGGGCGTTTACTGGTCCTTTGTGCAGGCTTACAAGCACTTTGAATTCAGGTCAGTGCCGCACATCAGGCACGTATTCTGCAACAGCAAGACGACGAAGCAGCGCATCTCCGAATATCTCGGAAGGCATGATGCAGAGGTTCTCTATCCTGGAGTGGATGTGAAGGACTTTGCGTGCGAGGGCTATGAAAAATTCTTCTTCTACCCCTCTAGAATAGTGCCTGAGAAAAGATTTGAGCTTGCAATTGAGGCATTTGAGAAGTTCAGGAAGAAGAACAGGAAATACGAGAAGTGGAAGCTCGTGCTGGCAGGCGCGCTCCATGGCGGAAATGAGCACCACGCAAGATATTACGAGAAAATACGGGAGCTGGCATCAAGAAGCAGCAATGTACAGCTACTGACAGACATTCCCTTCAGCAAGATAAGGGAGCTGTATGCTACCTGCTATTCAGTTCTCTACACGCCGATACACGAGGACTTTGGAATAGTGCCGCTTGAGGGCTTTGCCTCGAAGAAGCCAGTTCTTGCGTGGAATGAGGGCGGGCCGCGCGAGGTTGTGCAGGGAGGAAAGAACGGCTACCTGGTGAACAGCACAAATGAGCTTGCTGAGAAAATGGCCTACCTTGCAGAGCACCCGAAAATAGCAGAGCAGTTCGGGCGCGATGGAAGGAAGCGGGCTGAAAAGGAGTTTTCATGGGGCAGGTTCCTGGAAAGGTTCGGCAAGGCCTGCGAAAAAATTGGCAAGAACAGATAGTTACTTCTTCCCGTGCGCCTTTCTTGCCCTGTCCAGATGCTCGTGCGTGCCTATGTCAAACCACCTGCCCGAATAGACATAGCCTCGCACCTTGCCCCGGTAAACAAGCCATTTTATGAAATCGCCAATCCTGTCAGTGCCGCCTCCCAAGCGCTCGTACTCTGCAAGCATGTCCAGTGTTTCGCGGCGCAGGAAGTAGCAGCCTGTTGATACCAGGGTGCCGCGGGGCTGCTTGGGCTTCTCCTCAAAGTCAACCACATAGCCGTCCGAGTTGGTCTCGCAGACGCCGTAGAGCTTGGCAGCCTCGCCCTTCTCCACGTCATAGAGGATGAGTGCGTCCTCGCCCTTCTCAATTATTGCATTCAGCATGTCCGCAAAATGCGAGTCAAAGACATTGTCAGCAGCCAGTATGAGCGCGCTGTCTTCCAGCAGCCCGTCCTCCTGCATTTTCAGCAGCGCGCCGACAGCTCCGTATTTCTCGTCATTGGAAGTGCTCTTCTCAACTATCAGCTCCACCTTCTTCGCACCCTTCCACTTGCGCAGGAAGGCGCGGAAGTTCGGCTCGAACTTCTGGTTTGTCGTGAGGTAGACCTGCTTTGCGGACTTGATGTGCTCTATTATGTGCAGCACGTGCTCGAGGATGCTCTTCTCGCCCACTTCCAGCAGTGCCTTCGGAGTGTCCTTTGTGAGCGGCCAGAGCCGCGTTGCATACCCGCCTGCCAATAAAATGACTTTCATTATGTTCAGCCCTTCACGATTCCAGCATCATCGGTTTTAATTCCTTACCTTTGTTTCCCAGCGCTCCATCTTGCCTTCAAACTTCTCGAGAATGTCCATTATGCGCCCAGAGGTCTTTCCATCGCCGTAGGGGTTCTTGGCCTTGCGCATCTTCTCGCCAAGCCCGCCGCTCACTACTTTCCTCGACCACTCGTTGATGCTCTCCTTTTCAGCCCCAACGCACCTGTTCGCGCCAACATCAACGCTCTCAGGCCTGTCAGTCACATAGCGCAGGGTGAGGCAGGGTATGTGCAATGAACACGCCTCCTCCTGTATCCCCCCGCTATCTGTAAGCAGAAGGTCGCTTTCCAGCATTATCCGGAGTGAATCCGTATATCTCGGCAGGCACGGGCTCCAAATCAAGTGGGGCGCTTTCGCGAGCTTCTCGGCATAGCCGTATTTCTCAGCAGCCTGCTGCGTGCTCGGCAAAACAGAGCAGAAGATGTTGAAGTCAGTCAGTTCGAGAAGAGAGTCAAAGATGCCGCGCATCCGCTTCTCATGCAGCATGTTCTCCTTCCTGTGCACTGACCAGAAGACCAAGGGCTTCTTGTTGCCATCCTTGAATTTCACGCTCTCCATTATCCTGCTCTTCTTGCGCGCCAGTTCAGCATGCTGCAGGGCTGCATCAACAACAGTATTTCCGACTACGAACAAGCGCTCTGCAGGCTGCCCCTCGCTCAGCAGGTCTTTCTTGTTCTTCTCAGTGGATGCAAAGAAGAGTGCAGTGCAGGCATCAGCTGAGCGCGTGCAAATCTGCTCAGGGTAAGGCTCCCAAGAGTTTGTGCGAAGGCCTGCCTCAACATGGCCCACAGGAGTCAGGGAGAGGGCGCCTGCTAAGGAGAGGAAGAGTGCTGTGAAAGTGTCGCCGTGCGTGAGTATTACATCTGGCTTTTCCCTGCGCAGCACCTTCTCGCCCTCAACAAGCATCTTTGCGCCCATCTCTGAAGGCGTGCCGCGCGCCCCTAAATCATAGTCAGGCCTTGGCATTTCCAAATCATCGAAAACTTCCTCGTACAAATTGGGCGAATAGTGCTGGCCTGAGTAGAGTATTTTAGTCTCATGGCCCCGCTTCAGGCTCTCGCGCACAAGGGGAGCCATTTTTATAGAGCAGGCACGTGTGCCAAACGCATGCATAATTTTCATTTCATGACCTCCATCAGCATCATTCCTATTCTATCTCATCCTCAGCCTGCATCAGGCTCTGCTTGTCCGTGACATCCACCCACGGCCCTGTGAATACATAGCCCCTCATCAGGCCCTTTTGCGCCAGCTTCGGGAACACGTCGTGCTCCAGCATGCCCTTGGCAGGCAGGTAATCGAAAATCTTGCTGCTGAGAACATAGACGCCTGCATTCACAAGCTTGCTCTCGCCGCTTGTTTTCGAACTCTCCTCGAATTTCGTCACCTTGTCCCCTTCCATTTCCACCACGCCATAGTGGCCTGCATCGCGCACTGACTTGAGGGCCATTGTGGCAACTGCATTGCTGCGCCTGTGCGCTTCCAGCATTGCGCGCAGGTCAAATGAGCAGAGAACGTCGCCATTCAGGACCAGGAATGTGCCCTGCGCCCTTTCGCGCATTGCATTCACTGCGCCTGCAGTGCCCAAAGGCTCGCGCTCCTTTGCATAGTCAATGGACACGCCGAATGAGTTTCCATCGCCGAAATAGGATGAGATGTCCTCGCCCATGTAGCCGATTGCAAATGTGGCCTTTGTGATGTTGCTTGCCTTGAGCCACTCCACTATTCTCTGCAAAATGGGCTTGCCGCCAACTTCCACCATTGGCTTTGGTATCTTGTAAGTAAGGGGCCTCAAGCCCTTGCCCTCGCCGCCGCAGAGAATGAGGGCGTGCAAATCAGAGCCAGTTCCGCCGAGAGCCTGCAGGAGAAGCAGCTCTATTGCATGGGAGCGCGACTTGATGGTGCTCCCGTCCACCCGTGCGTCCACTCTGTGCAGAAGCGCCTTGTCAATGCTTATTGCAATTTTCTCCTTTCCCTGCTGGCTTGCCATAGTCATACCTAGTCATACTTGGTAATACTTGTTTAAATAGCTGACTGTCAGCGGCGTTGAGCCTAGAACAGCAGGCCGGGCAGGAACAGCAAGGCAGCAGGCACGGCAGTCACAACAGCCCACACTGCAACATTCCAGTTCAGCACCTTGCCGCCGTCAAGAGGGCCTATTGGCAGCATATTGAAGAGCGCGAGCCAGAGGTTGATTGTCACGCCCTGCACAAACAGGAGCGCAGCCAGCTCAGGGGGCAGCAGCAGGAAGAACAGGGGAGCTGCCACAAAGAAGCACACTGCAAGAGCGATGTTGGTGAGAGGCCCCACTACTGAAATTATGCCATTCTGCCTGCGGCTGAGGTAGGGCGTGAATATGTAAGTTGCGCCAGGCGCAGCGAAAACCATTCCAAAGAGCGAGCTGAGCATTGCAAGCTGCAGGCCAAAAGGCCAGGCGCGGTATGCAGCGCCTGCACCGTACCTGATGGCAGAATACTTGTGCGCCATTTCGTGCAGCACAAAGCCTAAGCCAACTGTCACAACTGAAACGCCGTAGACCAAAAGGAAGGTGAAGAGATTGGGCCTCAGCGGGCTAAGAAGGCCGAACAGGCCGTCAAAGCGCGCAAGCGTGAAGGCCAGCGAGATGACAGCCACTGACACCAGTATGTCATTGCGCTCGGTCTCGTCAATCATCAGCACGCACCCAAAAAATCAGAGCAAATTGAAGCTGTACTCGCTCTCGAGCAGGCGCACGCGCGCAGGCTGCAGGAAGCCGGCATAGGCAAGCACTTCTGCCTCGCGGGGCGTGCCGTCAGGCATTGAAACATGCAGGCGCTTGCCTACCCTGCCATTGTCAAGGGCAACATAGGTGCCGCCGAAGTTCAGGAAAGGAAGCTGGAGAGGGGGCATCATTCCGCGCTGGGGCGGGTTGACTGCAGCAACCATGTCGCCGCGCCTCACGCCCCTGATGTGCGGGTAGACTATTGGCACAAGAAGGGTGATTGCAAGTGAAAGCGCGAGAAGCTTGGCCAGCTCAACAAGGGCCATTGGCAGGAGGGCATAGGAAACTAGGGATGCTGCAACAGACAGGAGGAAAACGCGCAGGAACAAAGGTAGCCCCATGTTAGCACCAGTACCAGTTTGGGCGATGCGCCTTTAATACTTTTGCCGGGGCGCGAAGGGGGCAAAAGCCTTTTATAGAGCCTTCGGGATAATGCCGCATATGGACAGCAGGACGTATGCAGTGATTCTTCTTGTTCTCGCGGTAGCAATAGGATACAGCGTGTTCTCCTCAAAGCACGAGCCCACGAAGGACGAGGCGCTGAAGTTCGTGCAGGAGGATTTGGCAGCCAAATACCCGGGCGCTGACTACGAAATACTCTCGGCAAACAAGAACGGGAGCAGCTGGAGCATAACTGCGCGCGCGACATTTGACGCAGGCACAGCCTGCCCCTCGCGCCTGCACGCCTATTACACTTACCCGCAGTTCGGCTATGTTGTGCGCGATGACTGGATTACCAGGAACTGCCAGGTGTGCGCAGGCCTTCCGCCTGAGAAGTGCGTGCTGTTCTTTGAGGAGGAGGCAGTGATAGCAAGCCACACGCGCGAGGGAACGCAGGAAGTGAGCATTTACCTGCGCACGCACCCTGATGCAGCGCCGAATGCGCGCTTCTATGCAGAAGAGGGCTATCCTGTTGGCAACCCGGCATACTACGACGTGTGGCTCGTGAGCTGGAGCTCCAAGGCAGACGGGAGCCACATCAACGTGCTGCTCACAAAGCAGCCTGGCAATGTGCTGCAGGTGTGGGGAGCCTCAGGTTAAGCATTATAAGATTTTGCTAGGAAGGAAGAACCAACAGTTACAGCGGAGGTGCTAGCAATGTTCTCATTTGACGAATACGGCCCAGAAGAAGTCATCTTCACGCAGGACCAAGACAGGCATACGCGGCTTTCTGGTGATAGACAATACTGCCCTCGGGCCTGGCAAGGGCGGCATGAGACTCATGCCTGACGTGACAGTAAAGGAAGTTGCAAGGCTTGCGCGCGCAATGACCTGGAAGAATGCAATGGCTGAGCTTCCGCTTGGAGGCGCAAAGTCCGGCATAGTGGCAGACCCTTACAAGGTCGACAGGAAGGAGGCAGTGCGAGCGCTTGCGCGCGGCCTGAAGGGCCTGATACCTGACAAGTATGTTGGCGGGCCTGACATGAATACTGGCGAGGCTGAGATGGAAGCATTTGCAAATGAAATTGGCACGCCCAAGGCAGCCACAGGCAAGCCTGCAAAAATGGGCGGGCTTCCGCATGAGCTCGGCTCAACTGGCTTTGGCGTTGCGCACAGCGCTGCTGTTGCACTTGAATTCGCAGGCATTCCGATAAAGGGCGCGCGCGTTGCAATTGAAGGATTCGGAAATGTGGGAACATTCACAGCGCGCTTCCTCTCGCAGTGGGGCGCAAAAATAGTTGCAGTGAGCGAGCGCTCAGGCACAATTTACGACCCCAATGGCTTTGACGTTTCGCAGCTCATCAAGGAGAAGACAGAGCACCGCACTCTTGTGAAGCTGTGCAAGGGCAGCTGCAAGCACCTGCCGACCGAGAAATTGTTCGAGGTCGAGTGCGACGTGCTGGTGCCTGGCGCAAGGCCTGATGCCATCAATGAGAGCAACTGGCAGATGGTGAATGCCAAGATAATAACGCAGGGCGCGAACATACCGATTGTGCCAGAGGTCGAAGTGAAGCTCTGGAAGGAGAAGAACGTGCTGATAGTGCCTGACTTTGTCGCGAATGCAGGCGGCATCATCTCCTCCTATACTGAGATGATTGGCGGGAATGACAAGCAGATGTTCGAGCGTGTTGAGAAGACCATCAGAAAGAACACGAAGATGGTGCTTGAAAGGGCGCACAAGGAAGGCAAGTTCACGCGCGATGTGGCAATGGAAATTGCAAAGGAGCGCATTGATGACGCAATGAAGAAGAGAGGGTGGCGCTGAATTAAGCCAGCTACCTTGTCACTTTCGCAGACCTCATGAACTCGAGAGTCTGCTTTGCCTCCTTATTCTTCTCAAAGTAAGTGCGAACTGGCTCAAGTATTTCGATTAGCTCGCTTGCCACCACATTCTTGAGGTCCATAGGATGGAGCTTGCCCTCTGAATAGACTTTCGCAAGCTCCTCGAAATTCTCGATTTCCAGCTTGCCCCCGAATTTTGCAGGCCGCTCAATGATGATGCCGGCATTTGCCCTTTCCCTGAAGATTACGTGCTTTGCAATGTCCATTATTGGGTTGAACTCAACTGCCTTCTCAGGGCAGAAGGCGTTGTTGATTGTTTTCTTGATTGCATCAGGCGAATCGTAAATGTAAACGCACGTGCCGGGCCTGCTCTTGCTCATCTTCACTGACGAGAGCTGCCTGCGCCTCTCAGCAGGGTCTGAAGGCAGGGGCCACTGCGGCGGCTTCTCCAATCCCTGCAAAAGATGATGATGAACGCTCACGGGCTTCCAGAAGCCCAGCTTCTCGCCAACTTCGCGCGCAACCATGTTGGCCTTTCTCTGGTCCATTCCCAGCTGTGCTATTTTCACCTTCATGTGGAAGATGTCTGCAACCTGCATCGGAGTGTAAAGAAGCTCTGCAACTTTCCTGCTCTCCTCTGCCTCTTCTCCCCTTCCCGCTATTTCAAGTGTCCTGACGGTTCTTGCAATTGTCAGCTCCTTCGCAACCTTCACGACAAGAGTCCAGTAGTCAATGTCATCATACAGCTCTTCAGGCCAGACAAAATCAATCTTGTCCTCAGGCACCCCGCATGCAATCCAGGAGTGCTTGAAGTGAAGTGCAGCCATCTTGAGCGCTTCCTTGTCCCCGCCCAGCTTCTCATTTATCCACGCATGCCAGGTTGCCAAGTAGGCCTTGAACTTCACGCCGGCCTCGATGAAATCGCGCATTTTGTAGGCGCATATGAGGCCTGTGCCGAGGTGCACAAGGCCCGAAGGCTCAAAGCCATTGTAGGCTATTGGGTGGGCCTCGCTGGACAGGAGCATACGCAGCTCCTCTGCTGTC
>JBAZVU010000023.1:0-4046 GCA_041660725.1 Candidatus Micrarchaeia archaeon
AGCACGTGAGCCAGGCTGAATTTCTCCCCGATGCGCCTCTTTACTTCCTCCACTCCGAGCTTCCCTTGCAGGACTAGCGATGCAGCCTCTGACTTAGCCCTTTCCCTTGCGCCATCCATAAGCTAACAGCTCATCCAAAATTTATAAGAAAATCAGAACAGGTTGGCGAGCAGCCCCATCACTGAATAGGCTGCCTGCTCGAATACCGGGAAGAGAAGCAGGCCGTTGTTTGTAGCCTTGTAGTCGCTCCACAGCGAGGTGCTCACGCTCAGGTGCACCTTCTGCGAGCCCGAGAGCGAATCGCTCGAGACTGACTTGACATTGATGCTCACGTCGTACTCGCCCTCCTCGCCGGACGCCACCTCGTAGGGCACAGTGCGGCTCTGGCCATAGGGCACGAACACCGTCTTCTTGAAATTCCATGCAGGCAGGCCAGTTGCGCTTATCTCGAACGCATCGCTTGCAACGCCGTTATTTTCAACTGTGACAGCATAGGATGCAGGCTGCGTTGCGCCGGTTTCCTTCCTTGCAGGCGCCACTTTCATCCCGAAAACATCGCGCGTCACATTCACCTTGAGGCGCAGGTTCACCTCGCCCAGGTTCTCCCCGCCTTCCAAATCAACTGCGCGCGCAAGCACAACATACTCGCCATCGGGCGCGTCCCTTGCAACCTTGATGCGCGCCTTCAGCGGCTGCTCGTAAAGCAGGCTGTTGTCTGCGCTCCAGCCGTCAGGCACCTGCACAATGATGAGCCTGTCCCACCTGCCTCCAAGCCCGAACTTGCCGCCAGTGGCCACTATGGCATCAGCCTCCACAGAAACAGTCTGGCCAGGCCCTACTGCGCCCAGGCTTATCTCATCGCCGTCATTCGCAGCGACGTAAACAGGCCTCAGGACGCTGAGCTGAGAAGCCCAGGCCGGCACCGCAAGCAGCGCCAATACAAGCAAAACGAGCAGCTTCATGCATTCCTATCCTATCCATCGAATATAAATTTATTGGTTGAGTAAAGGAAACGACGAGCCAATAGGCTTGGATAGCCCCGTCGTCTAGTGGTCAAGGATACCGGGCTCTGGCCTTTTCTTTTCGAAAGAAAAGCCCAGGGAAAAGAAACCCTGGAAAAGGGAGAAACCCGGTGGCGTCGGTTCGAAACTTTCTTTCTCTGAGAAAGAAAGTTTCATCAAAGAAAGAAGCAAAAATCCGGCCGGGGCTATTCCTTCTTCTTCATCAGCCCAGCAACAGCCCTGGGCAGCCTTGCCTCTTCAGACAGCATTTTCATCTTCGCAAAAACAGCATCAGCGCCAGCCTCCTTCGCAAGCCCCAGCACCTCGGGCCTTCCCGACATGGCGATTATCGGCATTTTCGGGGCCAGCTCTTTCACTGCAGCTATGAGCTTCAAGCCAGCCAGCGAGTCCCTGTCGCCAGCAGCAACTGGAAAGCCCATGTCAGTCACAACAAGCCCAATCTCACTTTTCCTCTCGTTGAAAATGCGCATTGCATCCTCGTAATTCTCAGCAGTGAGCACTCGGGAAATGGAAGGCCCGTACCTGAGGAAAAACTTCAGCGTGCCAAGGAACTCGCGGTTGTTCTCGATTATAAGCACTGCCCTCTTTGAACTTGCCTCAACAAGCGGCAGCATATGCAGCGGCATTGGCAGCTTCCTGAACTGCAGCCCCTCCGGTGCGCCTCTTATAGTTTGCATCATTGCAATCAGCCAGCCCTTCTCTTCCTGCCCGCGTGCTTCGGCGCGCCCCTCAGGGCCTTCCTTGCCTCATGCGTGTGTATGCTGCCGCGGACAGCATTGCCGGTCTTTTCCCTCGGCGAAAGCTCCACTGCAGACTCCATTATCTTGAACTTCTCCTCCTCAGTCAGCGCAAGCGGCTCGCGCAGCTCCCTTGCCTCTGGCGGCAGGCCGGTGTACTGGCCCTCGTCAGCAGCATAGCGCGCAAGCTCAGCAGGCACCTCGCCAGCAACAACAGCCTCAGCCTCGCCGGGCCTCCTCATCTTGTAGAAAACCCAGCCTGCCAGAAGCACAATTATGATTACAGCAGCAGAGCCAACAGGGCCCAGGAAGCTGGCGCCGCCGACAAGGAATGCGGTTGCGCTTGAAATTCCAGAATCCCTATTCCCTGGCAGTTCATACTCCTGTATCGCATAAATGTAAGCAGGCTTTGCAAACTCGCGGTGCGGCACCTGCAGCAAATAGGCGCCAACCTCGCGGGGCTTGAAGGACGCCTTTCCGTACTCGTCTGTCCTCAGCGCAAACTTGTAGCCTGAGGGGCTCGTGACCTCCACGTCCTCGCCCTCGAGCGGCTTTTTGCCGACGAGCAGCCACAGGTCAAGCATTTCATCAAGGCTCGCATTCGAGGCCTTGAGTTCTGCTGCCGGCAGGTAATAGTGCAAAACAGGCTCAGGCAGCTCAGTGCCAGTGCCCTTGAAGCTGAATGACATGGTGGCATTCTTGCCTGCTGCAAGCGAGCCCATGCGCAGCTTGTAAGTTGCAGAGCTAGGAATGTCCTGCTCTACAATCAAGTTCTCTGCCAGCTCCTTTCCGGCGTTCCTGACAAAATATGAAACAACAACATCTTTCTGCAGCGAGGCAGCCTGCACCTGGTAGCTTATTGCGCCAGTCTGCACGAGGTCAGTGCTCCTCACCGCCGTAATCTCGCCCTCGTTGAGCAGAAGCTCATTGTGCTCAAGCGTCTCCTTCCCAGCGCCGACAAGCGCCACGCCGCCGGGCGTGTCATACACGCACTCGTAAACAGGATGGGATGTGCCGTCATTCCTGAGGGCAGTCTCGCAGTCCACTGCGTATGCTATCGAGCTGAACAAAACAATGCTGAATAGAAACAGTAATAGTTTTTGCAGGCCATTCACCCGCGTTGTAATATGCCTTTTCCCATATTTAAAGGTTTGCAACCCCTCTTTTTGCCGATATGCGCGTGTACCACAACCAGGATGCCAGCACCGGCGTCCTGCGCAGCAAGACAATCGCTGTTTTGGGCTATGGCAGCCAGGGCAGGGCGCAGGCGCAATGCTTCCGCGACTCGGGCCTTCACGTCATAATAGGCAGCCGCAAGAACGGCAAATCCTGGAATGCGGCAAAGAAAGACAACTTCAAAGTAGTGGATATGACTGACGCCGTGAAACAATCGGACGTAATCTGCATGCTCACGAGTGATGCGAGCCAGAAGGAAGTGTATGAAAAATACGTCGTGAAAAATCTCGCGCGCAACAAGGCACTCTACTTCTCGCACGGCTTTGCAATAACCTACGGCCTCATCAGGCCGCCCAAGAACATCGACGTGATAATGCTCGCGCCGCACGGGCCAGGAAAGCAGCTGCGGGAGCTTTACCTCGAAGGCAAGGGCCTTCCTGCCCTTCTAGCAGTGCACCAGAATGCAAGCGGCAAGGCAAAGCGCATCGCACTGGCTCTTGCAAAAGCCTGCGGCTTCACCCGCGCAGGCGTCTTTGAAAGCACCTTCCAGCAGGAAACTTACGCAGACCTTTTTGCAGAGCAGGCTGTCCTCTGCGGCGGCGTGAGCGAGCTCGTGCGCGCTGCATACGATGCAATGGTCGAGGAAGGCATACCGCCCCATCTTGCATGGTTCTGCAGCCTCTACGAGCTGAAGCTCACAACTGACCTGATACACAAGGAGGGCATAGAAGGCATGTGGAAGCAAGTGAGCGGCACTGCGCACTACGGCGGCAGGACACGCGGGCCGCGCATCATCAACGCGCAATCAAGGAAGGAAATGAAAAAAATGCTTGCAGAAATCAAGTCAGGAAAATTCGCGCAAGAGCTTGCAAAAGAGGCGAAGAAAGGGATGCCAAAACTCAGGCGCCTCTCCCTCCTCCACTCGCGCCATCAAATCGAGCGCACAGGCTCCCTCATCAGGCGCAAATTCCGCCTCTAAGCCAAGCGCGGGTTTAAAAAGAAAAAAAGGCATATTCTAGCCTGTGTTCGGAGAGGTGTGGCCATGGCCGGCAAGATGAAGCCAGGCCAGGCAGGGCAGGGGAAGGACAACAAGGTCAGCGAAGCAGCTGCA
>JBAZVU010000023.1:4056-7815 GCA_041660725.1 Candidatus Micrarchaeia archaeon
ATCAACAGGAACACCCTGCACCATGCCCTCGGGAGCCACGTGATAGCCGACGAAGGCCCCATTTCACATTTCATTCTCTCGCGCAAGCTGGAGCAGCTGCAGGCTGAGATTTACACGGGCGCAGTTGCAGAGTCAGGCACTGACATCCACGAGCTGGAGTGCATGCGCCTTTCTGTTGCGCAGCACCTGATAACCAACCTGCTCCAGTCAGGAAAGGCTGACGCCCTCCTGCCGCAATCGGCAGAGGAAGGCACTGTAAGGCGCACTGCATTCAAGATGATAATCCACGCTTCCCCCTACCGCGACATCCAGGACCAGCACATAGACGACGTTCTGCGCGGCGAAATTTCCTATTATCCTGCAACAAAGGGCGACGTGGACACGGACCTGCGCCTGGTGCTCTTCGGAGTGAAGGCGCCTGAGTCAGCAAGCGCAAAGCGCGCACTGCAGCTCTGGAATGACAAGCCCGGGCCTGAGAAAATGGAATGCGTACCCTTCAGCACCGTCCAGATGGCATACGCGGAAATGAAGTTCATTGGCCCGACTGCCAGCGACCCGCAGTTCAGGGAGCTGGGCAGTTTCATTGAGCGCATTGCACCGCACATGAACAAGCGCGAAGAAGTTGCCCGCTCACTGATGAACCTGATGTGCATGGGCGTGAGGGTGAATGAGCACGGCGAGCCAGAGCGCGGCTACAAGGGGCGCACTTTTGACCAGTATGCGCCTGACCTCAACCGCTTCATCGCGGAGCTTGACAAGGCGCACTATGAGCTTGCATACTTGAAGTCCATAAGCAAATCACTTGTGCCCCAGGGCCTGTGGGCAATGCTGAACACTCCGATATTTGGCAGCCGCGCATCTGTCGCCTCAGCCTCCAAGGACGCGATAAGGGTGCAGGAGGTGCAGCTTGAGAAGGCAATGCAGGAATACACTGCAGTGCCGTGGCCCATAAGGCCGGAGGAGGCGGACATGCTCGTGAAGGGCCTTCTCTCGCGCTATCTTGGCGGTGGCGAGCGCATGAGGCAGCGGCTGGAGAACGTCTTCCGCAATTATGTTTCAACAGAGCTTTCCAACCTTTCTCGCAACCATTTCCTCTACTCATCAACAGACAGGCTTGCAGAGCTCTGGCGCGATGCTGAGCGCATGCACGCGAGCCTGAAATCAGCATCAGACCCTGAAGCAGGCCTGAAGCTTGCAGACACACTCTCGCGCTTCATAGGCCAGCTGCGTACAATAGGCCGCACGAACAGGGAACTGGAATCCTCGCTGCGCGAGCTGCGGCTCTCTGCCAATGCGCTTGAGGCTGATGGCGAGGCGCCAAGGGTGGAAAAATACGTCGAAGTGCTGCGCCTCCTTTCAACAGCAGCGCGCTGCCGCTCTGACCTGCTCTGCCAGTTGCGCGATGCATATGGCGAGCTGCGCAAGCTGAGGGAGCTTGACTCGGACAGGCTGCTTGGCGGCTTTGCAAGCACGCGCTACGGTATTGTGCGCCTCTTCAGCGAGCTGAGCGAGGCCAATTTCAGGAAGGAAACAGACCTGCTCAAGGAAGTTGAGTCAGTGTGCCTTGCGCTCATGCGGCGCAGCAGGGACGCTGGAAAGCTGAACCACATTATCACGCGCATAAGGGAGTACAGGCAGCATATGCAGGGGCTCGGCGGGGATGCAAGTTCTGCAAAGGCCCTTGGCAAGGATGAGCTCATGCGCGTGAAGGACCGTGTTGGCTCTGACTCCGCGCAGCGCGCTGCCTATGAACTTGCGAAAAAGAGGATATCTCCCCTCTTCAAGCAGTACTTTGACTTCACTGACGAGCGCGGGTCCAGCCACACTCAGTACAGGCAGGTGCTCCAGAGGCCGTATTATGCAAAGCACTTCTGGCTCGCGCCCGAGAATCTCGCAGAATACCTTGCACTGCGCATACAATTTGACAAGCAGCGCGGCAGTTCCAGAATCTACGTAGGCGGCAGGCCCCTGCTTGCGCTGGAGGCAGAAGTTGCAGAGCACATCACTGCGCTTGCAAAAGCCGATGACGCAATACTTGCAGCGCTCATGGACTTCTCGGAGAAAAACGGCTCGTGCATGCCTCTTGAAAAGGCGCTCGAATACACCACGTACTACAGCAGGAAGACCAATGTGCTGCGCGACGAGTATCCGTCCAAGAGGCACTACGGCCCGGTGAACGAGGGCTTCCTGCACGTCTTCGCTGATGTTTCAGAGGACGCGCAGGGCGTGACCGTGCGCGTGAACCGTGCAGTAATTTCAGGCAGCAGGCAGGCGCCAAGTGCGCAGGAAATTTCCTCAGGCAACATTCTCGAGGAGCCGCTTTCAGAAGTGAGGCTGGACCGCGAGGAGATGCGCTCGACTTTCAACAGGGAGCATTTCACGAAAAAGAGCGCTGATGACGTGACGCTCGGAGTGCGCATAGGCAACGACCCGAAGAAGCTTATGCGCTATGTGCACGAAATGCGCAAGGGCGTCGTTTATCGCGCCTCGCTGGTGCACTCGCTCCGCACAAGGCAGGCTGCAATGCACCTTGCCGACGCCTCGTTCAACCGCGCACTCAGCGGCGCAATAGCGCTGGAAGGCGAGCCGGGCAAGGGCGAGATTTACCTGAAGCAGCCCATGATACTCAGTACTGAAAGCACTCTTGCAGTTCTTGCCGATTCGGTGCATCCATCCACTCTTCCGAAAGTGCAGAATGAGTTGAGCCGAACATACCACGAGGAAGTGCGCGCAGCCCAGGTGCGCGCCCTGTTCACTTCCCTCCACGCAGAGCTGCCAGACTGGCTGATGATGGGCCTGAGCGAGGCTAATGCAAGGAACATGAAATCAATCGGCGCAGGCTCGCCCTACTGAGAAAACAAGAACATTCCTAGGCAGCGCCCAGCGCCGCATGCCTGAAAACTTCCCAGAGGTCTGCGTTCATTTCCAGGCTGTCCTTGGCAGACAGGTCTATCCTGTCATTCTTCTGCGTTGCCTCGTTGACAAACGCGAAGCGCGCCCCCGGATACCTTTTCTCATCCCTCATGATTTCAACAACTTTCCTCATTATGGAAAGCATCAGCCTGTCAGCCTCAGGATCAACGCCAAGCCTCCATGGCTCGTCCTTCCTGAGCACTTCGAGCACCTCCTCCTTTTCGAGGCCGCGAAGCTCCTTTTCATAAGGCAGCACCACGTGCACCACTGAGATCAGCTGCCTTTCAGGCCTCTTTGTCATCATCTTTGCCTTCTCGATCCAGAAGAACAGCGAGTCAAGGCACGTGCGCTCGTCCCCCAGGGCCTCTTTCTTCGCCCTCCATTCCCTCTTCCCGGAATAGCCGAGCTTTGCAATCATGCCAAGATGGCGGTCAATGGCCAGCCAGTGCAGGTCCGCCTTCACGAACCCGCTCTCCTTGAGCACTGCATTGGTTCTCTCCAAATGCTCCGCAATCTCGTTTTTCCTTTCCTTGAGCCGCGCGCGCAGGCTGTTTATGAACAGCTCAAACTGCTTGCCGTTGACCTCGCGGAACTGCTTCAGGTTCCTGTTCTGCAGCAGGTGCGCAAGGTCTATCACAATGCCGCCATAGGCGCTCATGGTGACAATCAGGTGGAACGGCTTGCTCATGTTCTCCGATGACGCGTTGTCCTCTGGCATTATCTCAAAGCTGTGCCTGTACTCAATCATGCCCGGCGTGCTCCTGAGCAGGCTGTCCAGCTTGCCCAGGTACATGTTGTAGATGAACTGGTTGATGAGCGAATCCTCCTCGCTCAGCGGGCGCTGTT
>JBAZVU010000023.1:7825-8548 GCA_041660725.1 Candidatus Micrarchaeia archaeon
GCTCGATTTTTCCCTCGGCAACGAGCGCGTCGATTTCCTCATTCCTGCTGCCCAGAAGGCGCGCTTCAATTTTACTTTCATTTCCCATCCTGATCTGGCGCAGCTCCAGCAGGCCATCCTTGACGAGCTTGTCTATTCGCAAGTCCATCTCATGGACTAGGAAATACGGGGTCATTATCTTTTCCCCGTCCCTTTTCCTGTAGCCAACATGCTCAGTTATCGCTATCTCCGTGGGGGGCACTTTTTTCTCATTGAAGTGCTGCACGGTGTTCTTGTAATCCATCAGCATGTCCGAATGGCAGTCCAGCTGGCACGGGTTCTTGCGCCTTATCTGGCCGCCCTGCGTGAACTCGTAATTGGGTATGTGGTATTCCTTCAGGCCGGAGAATATAGCCTGAGCAGAACTGGAAAGGAATGTAAGCAGCCGGTCCCATCTCTCATTGCATATGAATGTGAGCAGCTCCAGCGGCTTTGTAGACCAGCCGAGCGAAACCTTGTCGATGATTGTCTCGTAGAACATTTTCTTCGACTTGCTGAAGTGCAGGCTGAAGCCAAGCCCGATGTTTTTTCCGCACTCCCTGACCAGCTCCACGAACTGCTGCCTTGATTTTGCAAGTGCTTCCATGCCCCTGTCATAAACCTCGTGCATATTGCCCTTCAATATCCTGTCCATATGGTCTGGTTTGGTTATGCGGAGTGAAACAGAAATGCGGGTGAGGAACT
>JBAZVU010000023.1:8558-11396 GCA_041660725.1 Candidatus Micrarchaeia archaeon
CCTCAACTGCCCTCGGGCTCTCCCTGCCATTGTTGCGCGCGCCAAAAGCAAGCTCTGGCGCTAGCAAGCCCCTTGCCTGAGGCTTATCAGCGGTCTTTGACGGGTTGAAGACAAACAGCATGCCATTACCTGTTCTAGCGCCTTTTCCGAGCTAGAGGAGTATGCCTATTTATCCCGCCACGCCTATTTAAATCCCACGTTTTCCGCCCATTCCAGGCCCCTTAAACGCAGGCCGCCAAACGACGATGCCAACCTATTTATAGCCCCCCTGTAGATGGGCTGGCATGAAGGCCAAGGCGTCTGCATTTGCGCCCGGCCACGTGACCGGCTTCTTCGCTGTTTCGGACGAGCCTCAGGGCTCCACGGGCGCGGGCTTCTGCGTTGAGCTGGGCGTGAAGACTGAAGTGAAAGTTTCACCCTCCAAAGAAAAGAACGGAAAACTCTCACTCCTGCTCAACAGCAAGAAGGAAGACCTTCCAACCTCGCGCGAAGTCGTGCGCAGGTTCCTGGAACTTCTGCCGGGCAAGAGCTTTGACATTGAAATTTCGCACAAGGCAGGGCTTCCAGTTGGCTTTGGCTTTGGCATGAGCGGCGCCGGCGCCCTCTCGCTTGCGCTCGCGCTCAACAAGGCATTGAAAGCAAAACTCACTGAACTGGAAGCAGCGCGCATGGCGCACGAGGCTGAAATAGAGTGCGGCACCGGCCTTGGAAGCGTGATAGCTGAAAGATTAGGCGGCTTCGGGGTGAGAAAGGAAGCTGCGAGCTTTGACGCATATGATGCCATTCCATTCAAGCAGAATCTCGCAGTTGTTCTGGCGCCAATGAGGCCCATCAGCACCGCGAAGATAATACACGACGAGCACTGGAAAGAGCGCATAGGCGGCATAGGCTCTGCATGCGTGCGCGACATTGCAGGCGGCCTGAACCCTGACAACTTCATGAAGCTTTCCCGCCTCTTTGCAACTGAGAGCGGCCTGGCGCGCGGCGACGTGCTGGCTGCCATGAGGGAAAGCAACGGCAGCATGGCCATGCTCGGCGAAAGTGTCTTTGTCCTGACTGAAACTCCGAAGCGCACTGCTTCCCTGCTGAAAAAATACTGCAAGAAGCCCATCACAACTAAAATAAGCAGGAAGGGCGCAAGGCTGTTGCGATAGCATGATTCCCAAGAAGCACCGGCGCTCCCCGCACACCGCGGCGCTCCCGAAAACCCACCCGCGCTATCATTCCCTCAGCGAGCGGCACGCGCTCGAGGCTGGCGTGAAGAAGGGCATTACCCACATGCAGGGCCTGATAGCGCACGGCAGGGGCGAGGCATTTGACTATTTGATTGGCGAGAAGACGACGAAAGAGGCGCAAAAGGCAATCAGGGCTGCATCAGCCCTTCTTCTTTCAGCAAAGCACGCTGTCATTTCCGTGAACGGCAATGTGGCTGCATTGTCCGCCAAGGACATTGCGAAGCTCGCAAACGCAACCAGGGCAAAAGTCGAGGTGAACCTGTTCTATAGGAGCGAGAAAAGAATGCGCGCCATTGCGAAGGAGCTCAAAAAATACGGCGTAAATGCAATCATATCCGCAAACAAAAAAATACCAAAGCTGGCATCAAAGAGGGCGAAGGTCGCAAGCAGCGGCATCTGGGGCGCGGACGTAGTTCTTGTCCCTCTCGAAGACGGCGACAGGACAGAAGCCCTGCGGGCAATGGGCAAGAAGGTGATAGCAGTAGACCTCAACCCTCTCTCCCGCACTGCGCGGAAGGCGAGCATCACGATAGTGGACAACATCACGAGGGCGCTGCCCCTGATGGCAAGGGAAGCGGCAAAACTGCGCAAGCTCTCCAATGCAAAGCTGAGGCGCATCCCCAGATTTTTCAACAATAAAAGGAATTTAAAACAGAGCGTGCAGATGATTCGTCGTGGTGTTTGAACATGCCTATTCTGCAGCTTGCACTTGACTTTGCCGACCTGAAGCGCGCCATCGCAGTTGCGCAGGAAGCGGCTCCTTACGTTGACTGGATAGAAGCAGGCACGCCGCTCATAAAGAGCGAGGGCCTGAACTCAGTGCGCGAGCTTCACAGGCTCTTCCCCTCCAAAAAAATAGTTGCAGACATGAAAATAGCGGACACCGGCGCATTTGAGGTTGAGCTTGCAGCAAAGGCCGGCGCAGGCGTGGTCACTGTGATGGCAATAGTCGATGACAGCACAATCAAGGAAGCAGTAGGCGCAGGCAAGCGCTTCAATGCAAAAATAATGGCCGACTTCCTCGGCGTGCAGGACGTGAAGAAGCGCGCGGAGGAGCTGAAGGCAATGGGCGTTGACTACGCAAACCTGCACATAGGCATAGACCAGCAGATGAAGGGCATGAGCGTGTTCAAGCTGTTTGAAAGATTCCCCAAGGGCATGCCATTTGCAATTGCAGGCGGCATAGATGCAAAGACCGCGCCGCAGGCAGCTGCAACAGGCGCGGACGTCATAATAGTGGGGGGCTCCATCACAAAGGCCGCAAACCCTGCAAAGGCTGCCAAGGAAATACGCGACATCATTTCCAAAAACTATTCTAAAAAAAAATTGAATGAGCAGCAAGAGGAGGGAGACAGCTTCATCAGAAAAGTCTTCTCGCAAGTCTCAACGCCAAACATAGCAGACGCAATGCAGCGCAGCGGAGTGATGGTGGGCATCAAGCCGATTGTCGCAGGCGCAAAAATGATTGGCAAGGCAGTAACAGTGCGCACATTTGCAGGCGACTGGGCAAAGGCAGTTGAGGCAATTGACATTGCGAAAGAGGGCGAAGTGATAGTTGTCGAGACGGGCGGCGAGTCAGGAAGGCACGGCGACAGGGCGGTGT
>JBAZVU010000024.1:0-11377 GCA_041660725.1 Candidatus Micrarchaeia archaeon
CCGATCTTTCTCTCATTGATGGCCCTGCCCGCGCACATGTGCGGCACCAGCCCGCCAGTGAAATTCTTCGGTATGTGCAGCATCTCGTGTATCAGCACCTTGTCCTTCTCCTCCTCGCGCAGCTTGTCATAGTGCTGTGCCAGCACCTCAATGGCATAGAATGCGCCTATGCCCAGCGCCTCTCTCCAAATGGACGGTATGCCCCATATCCTTGCATAGGCGCGCGCCTTTGCCCCCCGCGAGCGCATGCATATCACGCGGTGCCTGTTGACATGTTGAAAGTGCCCGCTGGCAATGAGCTTCTCCAGCCTCTCCTGAACATCTGGCGCCTTCTCGGATTCCATGAAGTAAAATAAAGGTTCGCGTTCTTTTTAAGTTCATGCGTTTCCCGCTTTCGCGCTCAACCATCCTCTGGTACATTGTGCCAATCTTCGCCTTCTTTGCCGCAGCCCTCCTCTTCTTCGGCACCTCCTTTGACTACAAGCAGGTGCACACTGAGCGCTTCGGCATTGCGCCGGCGCCCAATACCCCGCTCCAGCTCAAGCCCGGCGAGCGCTATGCCTACGCCTACAACATTTCCGGCATCATGCTTGCGAGTTCCTACCAGGTTGTTGGCCTGAGCGGGAACTGCATGCTCGTGCGCGGCATAATCTCCTCTGCCAATGGCTCAGCCTCAGCAAGCGCCTGTGTCTATCCTTCCAACGGCACTGCAGTGAACGAGAACAACACACTTGACTTCTTCCAGGACTGGATGCTCTCGCTCTCGGAGAACTGGAGCTGGTCTGCTGGCATGCGCATAGTCTATCCCAAGCCAATTGACCTGCAAGATGTCACCATAACCAAATACGCAGTGCTGGCAAAGGAGAAGAAGTTCGGCCGCGATGCATTCAAGATTTCCGCAAGCACCCAGCGCACTGTGCAGAATGCGACAACAGAATCATCAGGCCACCTGCTCTGGGTTGATTCTGAGAAACGCGTGCTTCTTGCAATTGAGTCCAAGGACGGCGCCCTCAGCGGCAGGATAGCATCTGCTCCGTTTGACCTGGTGCAGGATTAGTTTTCAGTTTCTAGCTTCTGCACATTTTTCCTCATTCAGCTTTATATTTGCCAAACTGCACATCAACGTGCATGGTCTTCGTCCAAAAGGCAGGAACTGGAGAACGTGCGCCTGCTCCTACTAGGCTTCAGGCATTTCTATCAAAAATAAACCCATTCAGGCACCGCAATGGGCAGGACCAACTTCCAGAACTGCGCGAAGTCATAGTTTCAACCTCCCGTGGCATAGAACTGCAGGAAGTGCCTGTTGAACGCCCTGCGCCAGAGCAAGAAAGCATAGTCAAAAAGCCAGCGCGCCCGCGCCTGCAGCTGCCTGAAGACGCCGTGCAGTCAAAACCCCACCTTCCGCGCGTTTCGCCATCAGTTCTCGAAGACCTCCAGCTCAGGCTTCTCGCTGCTTACAGGACGCAGAAGCTGATAGACCCAAGCTCAACATCAGAACTGCAGAATGTCCTCGGCCCATTTCTTTCCAGCACAAGCCTTGCAGGCCAGTTTGCATTCCTCGATGCGCTCATCTTGAAATTTCCCGAGCCCACAGTCCTGGAATTCCTGCAGGAGCAGCGCCTCCTAGTAATACTCAAGTTCGATTCAGCAGTGCAGAATCCGCTCGAGCTCATGGACAGGGCGGCTCTTGAAAAACTTCTTGAGCTCCTTGATGCCGCTCTCCCGATTCCAAACGCACAAACAGTGGAAGAAAAAGCTGAAAATGGAAAAAGGGAAGCGGCCCTCGCCCGCCTCGACGCACTTTCCCCCGGCAGCACTGGCTTCTTCAGCAAGAGCGCAAGGCAGAAGCTCCTTGTTGTGCGCACATCTGTGAAAGGCCTGCTCTTTGCAACTGATGAGGACAGGCTTTACGAGCGCCTCGCATCCACAGTAACCTTGCACACTGACCTTCCTCCGGAAAGTTCCCCTCTCACGCAGACAGGCCTGCTTGCAGCGCTCGATTACACACCTCCAGAAAAGCTCGACCGCCCTCCAATGCCCGAGGCGCCAGAACTGCAAATACCACGGCATAAACTTCCTGCACCGCATGCAAGTGATGATTATGAGACTGGCCCGGGCGGCCTTCAGGCAGCATTGACAGGCCAGCCCGCAGTTCCGAAAGGCTCAGCAGAACCAATAGCGCAGGAAAAAGACCCATCTCTCACCAGCACTGCTTACCGTGAGCCCGTGCTGCCTCCTTCCCAGCAGGGCGGCTTGTGGGGCGCGCTCACTGGCTATTCCGAGGAATATTCATTGGAGCCGCAGGAGCCGCTGCCAATTCCTCCTGAAGCCAATGAACCAACAGTGCGCAGGGAAGTTAAGCTGGGTGACCAGAGCCTTGCAGACATTCTCCAGGGAAAGCCCAAGCTGGCTCCAGAGCCTCCTGAAAAGTAATGTTAGGTTTATAAGGCGGGGAATTCAGAGCTTTATGCATATGGCTGCCGTAGTCACGGGGGGCGACCAGCCAAGCAGGTCTCCAACCACAAGAGGAAATATCGGCTCTTCAATAGTCGGTGCCTTCTCCAATCTCTTTTCCCGCAAGCACAATCCTGAAACACCTCAACTTCTAGCCCAGCAGAGCGAGCAGCTCGGCCTCGCGGCGAAAACCCAGAGGAAACTCACGCTACCTGACATCAAGCGTGCTCTTGAGAATTATAAGGAGCTGCCGGTGTTCGAGCACGCAGAAGTGGAAGGGCGTTTTTCGAAACTAATGACATTCCTTGACCTGATTAGCAAAATGAAAAAGGACAGCACTGCTGCAAACGAGCCGTACTTCGAGGAAACAGAAACCGCACTGCACGCTGCAATTGCGCATCTGCTCGGGCACATTGGCTTTGACGTGGTTGCAGACGTCCTTCTGGTATCCCTCTCCAAGCAGCAACTCAAAGACCTCCAAGTAATAATCGCGCCCCTTATGATTAAGCCATCTGGCGACCTCTCCTTAAAACCCGACCAGTTGTATCAGGTGTCCGGTTTGATAAGAAGCCGCCTGCTGAGCTATGACGATATAGTCCGCGACCAGATTCCTGGCCGGAACAGCACGAGCCGTGATGAGGCCAGCCCCAAGCCCGCAAAGGGCTTCAGGAATGCAGCTGGTGCGGTTCTGGCAATCGCGGAAATAGTGGACTACCTTGCAGCACAGGAAAAGCAGGACGACCGTGCCTACATTACTGATGCCCTTGCCAAGCTGTTCAATGATTACCCGCTGGAAACAATACTTGAAGTGCGCGACATCGTGGCAGCCAGAAGCAAGAATCCTGAGAACGGCAACAGGTATCTGTACCTGCCAATACTCAATTCCATCAACGTGCGCCTAGCGGAAATGAGCCGCGCTAGCGGCAATGGAAAATCAAACGGGACTGGCGCTGACCACGCTTCAACCGGAAACGGGCATGCCGGAGCAACGGGCAGCATGCAAGCTGGCGGAAACTGATTCTGTTTTTCGGCCCTTCTAATTAGCCCCTGAGAACGACTATCGGAATCACGCCTGCGTCGAACTCTGAAAATGCAATCTTTACAGGGTCAGTCTTGTCCTGCACTTCAACCAGCGGCGGCGCGCCCATCGAGAGCTGCAGTGCGCGTGCGCCGATAATCCTCGCCTTCTCAAACCTGTTCAAATCCTCAACCATGATATCACCTAGCCAGAAACAACACTATTAGGGGGGAATAAAAAGAAAAAGGTATGCAGGGGGCAAGAGCCCCCTGCCAGAGCTGTTTATTCCTTGCTGCAGACGTAGAGCGCCTTGAGCGATACTACTGCCGCGGCAGGTGCAACGAATACCTTTATGTTCGAAAGTATTCCGTTAAACAACCCGCCAACTACCTGGATGCTCACCAGCACTTCTGAGAGGCCCCAGGCAGCTGTCAAAAGCGCTATTGATGCAACAAGGAAAAGCTGCACTTCCTTGTCTGCGACGTTCAGAAGGCCCACTATCACGCCAAATATGCCGAGCAGCAATGCCATTGTGGCTGCAGGTAGAACTGCACCAGGCATCGCAGCGGCGACGATGGCGATCAAAAGGCCAGCCAGGAACGCCGGCGGTCCGAATCTTTTCATTCTATACCACCGCCTCTTTTCAGGAGGCTTCGAGATAGTGGAAATCGTCGTTCATATACCTATGCATAGACACCTGACGAACCCATCAAAAAGAGCTGCAGCTTCTACTCCCCACCGGGAATTTCATCATACTCCTTGCCCGAAACCCAGGTTTCGGGGCATCCTACTCTCCCCCTAAAATCTCGTCGTATTCCTTGTCGTTGAACTCGTAAACAACCTTGCCCCTTCCGCCGAACTGCTTCTCAATCACATCTTCCCTTTCCCCGTGCGCCACTTCCCCATGCGCAGGGTCCATGAGCGTGTACCTGCCCTTGAATGAATAGCCCACATACACGTGCCTGTCGCCGTCGCTCTCCACAACCACTTTTGCATCCTCGCATTCCAGGGAGCGCAGGAGCGAACACAGCAGAACTGCCTTGTCCATCTCATCTGCGGCGCGCAGCTCCAGCACGTCCTCGGGCGACAGCCAGAAGTCAACCGGCAGCTCCTCATTTGCTATCTTCTCTCGCACATATTCGTACGCCTTCTTCACAGCCGCCTCAAAATGCTCCTCGAACATGTAGGGCCTGAAATCAGAAAGAATCTCATCGCGCATCTGCAGCACAGCCATGTCATTGGGCTTTATCATCAAGCGCAGCTCAGTAATTGTCTTTGTCTCAGCCTTCTCAATAATCTCGCGGTACCTCTCTATTATGCGCCTGTAAACCGCAACCTTGCGCCTCAGAGCCTGCAATTCAGAAGAAGCAGCGTGGGCATGTCCATGCGCAGGCGCCTTTTTCTCCCCGCCGGCCTTTCCTCCCCTTCCTTCCCTTGCCTTTCTGGAAAAGGGCATGCCGGGAAACCGGATGTCCACCACGCTTGGATATCGACGAACCTCTTTAAAACCCTTGCCACGCCCCACGCCTGAAAAACGAATATAAACCAGAAAAGCACTACTTATGCGGGGTGGTTTGATGGCTACTATCAATGCGGGCGGTGCGGCATATTTACACAGGCAGCAGGTCCATGCAATAAGGAAGGTCCCATCCGCGCCGCAACACCCGCGCCTTCATATAGACACGCTGACAAATGGGATAATAATCAGCAAGCAAGAGGTCGGCGCAGTGTATGCTGCCTTCCCCAAAACCAAGCGCGGAGCGCGCAAGGCGGCGGAGTTCCGGGATATGCACCCGTACACGAGGCCAATTGAAATAACCGAGAAGACTGGCGGCCTCATGAAATTTCTAACTGGCAAATCAACCCGGAACCGTATAGCACTCGTGCCGAACGGGCTGAACGTACCTCCTTTGCAGGAAGAGACATGGACTCCGGTTGCCGAAGCGATTTAAAACCCTAGTCCGTAATTCCTATCGTGCAAATCACATTCTACGGCGGGGCCAGCGAGGTCGGCAGGAACTGCATAGGCGTAGAGGACGAGAACCGCTCAGTGCTCCTAGATGCCGGTGTAAATGTAGGCGGGGCAGAGGGCGACATAGACCCAGTTGGCCTTGACCCAAGGAAATACAACGAGGTGGCGATATCGCACGCGCACCTCGACCACATAGGCTTCCTTCCAATAATGTACGGCCCGAAATACAAGTCCCATGCCCCTATTTACATGACCAAGCCAACGCACGACATCACCAGCCTCCTGCTGGCAGACTACCAGAAGCTCAGCAACCGATTTTCCACAGAGGACATCAAGCGCGTGATGCATTACTGCCACAATGTCGGCTACAATGAGATATTCGGCGACAAGGTGAAGGTGTCCTTCCACAACTCCGGCCACATCATCGGCTCAGGGCTCGTGCTTGTGCACGGCAAGAAGCGAGTGCTCTACACGGGCGACATGAATACCCGCACCACGCGCACTCTTGAGCCCTGCCATCACGGCCTCAAGGCAGATGTGCTCATCATGGAAAGCACCTATGGCTCGAACGAGGACAAACACGAGCCCATCAAAGTTGTGACCAAGGGCATGATAGACCAGCTCAACAAGACGCTCGCGAACGGCGGCAGCGTTCTCATACCGTCTTTTGCAGTCGGGCGCTCGCAGGAAGTAATCTTCATGCTCGAGCACCACATGTCAGGCGGCACGCTCGCAGAAGTTCCCATCTATGTTGACGGCATGATTCTCAAGGCAAACCGCATATTCAGGCAGAACATTGAATTTGCAAAAGAGGAAGTGCACACGCGGCTGCTGAAGAGCGGGCAGAATCCTTTCGAGAGCAAGCATGTCCGCATGCCGCGCGCCCGCGACAGGAGCGACGTGCTGAAGCAGCAGGCCATCATCGTCTCAACATCAGGCATGCTGACTGGCGGCCCTGCGCACACTTACCTGCGCGCCCTTGCGCCCAATCCTGCAAACCTGCTGGCATTCGTGGGCTATCAGGTGGAAGGCACGCCCGGCCGCGCCATCCTTGACGGCGCCCGCGAAATAAACCTGGATGATTACATTGAGGCGCGTGAAAAGGCGCGCAGGGGCCAGAAGGGCATAATTCCTGTGCCGCATGACGAGGAGCCTGTTGCGCGCGAGGAGGAGTCGGAGCTCCTTTCAGATTACCGCGATTTCGAGGCTTCCAGGAACAAGGTACACGCCAGTGCTAATGCACCGCACTCCGGCCACCACGGCCGCGATTCGCGGCATTCGCGCACTCCTGCGCAGGAACGCCCGTCCGGAACAATTCACATACGCATGCAGGTGCAGAAGTTTGACCTGAGCGCGCACAGCGACCAGGCAGGCCTCATCCAGTTTGCGCGCACTACCAAGGGCCTCAAGCGCATTTTCCTTGTGCATGGAGAGGGCAAGAAGCTCACTGAGCTGGCTGATGCCCTGCACAAGTACGACGTAACAATACCCAAGCTCGGCGAAACTTTCAGGGTGTGACTGATGGATGCAGGCGTTCCATTCACTGGTTTTCTGCGCCTTTCGCGCGAGGGCCAGTTCACCATCCTTTCCATAGACCACCGCTCCACTCTCAAGGCGCTCCTCAACCCCGAGAAGCCTGACTCTGTTTCAGCGCGCTCTCTTGCAGAATTCAAGTGCGATGTTGCGCGCACAATCTCGCCGCTTGCAAGCGGAATGATACTGGACGCCGATTCCGCAAGCCTTTGCTCCAGGCCCCCCATACTCTCGCAGGGCTGCGGCCTGATGCTGGCCCTTGAAAAGAGCGGCTACACTGAGCACAGCGGCGAGCGGCTCACGAACCTCTCCATCTCTCCCGCGGTCGCGCTCAAGAAGCGTGCTGACGGGGCAAAGCTCCAGCTGCACTACAACCCGCGCTTCCTGAACTCTGCTGAAAAGCAGATTGCGCTTGCGCGCGATGTCAAGGCCCACTGCGTGTCAGCCGGCATCCCCCTGCTCCTGCAGGTGCACACTTACGAAGTTCCGAAAGACCTGCGCGAAACAGCCATTTTGGAAGCCGTCGCATCATTTGCGCCGCACTGCGACATGCTCAGCACTGAGTTCCCATCTGCAAAAATGATGCAGGACAGTGCGCAAGCATCCTGCAAGAAGCTCGTGGAAGCAGCGGGCAGCACTCCGTGGCTGCTCTCAAGCTACGGCGATGATTTCCTGTCTTTCCAGTGGAAGCTCCAGGCAGCATGCAGCGGCGGCGCTTCTGGCTTTGTTGCAGGCATGGCGCTGTGGAAGGACGCAGCAGGCCTTCCGCGCTCTGAGCGCGACAGGTACCTGAACGTGGTTGCAACAGGCAGGTTCATGCAGCTTGAGCGCGTAGTAAGGCGCAATGGAAAACATCTCTAAGGAGGCATGAAATGGATTACAAGTCAACAGCGCGGAAAATCTCCTCCGGCCTCGCAGCCTATGCAAATGACGCAGGCTACGAGAATGCAGTAATAGGCCTGAGCGGCGGGCTTGACTCCAGCACAACTGCCTACCTTGCAGCAGAAGCTCTTGGCGAATCGCACGTTTTCGGCGTGATTTTGCCATCGGCAGCAACCAGGCCGGCTGATGTCGAGCATGCACTCCTGGTTGCGCGCCAGCTTGGCATAGACCACTACCGCTTCAACATCTCGGACATTGCGCATGCAGTCTCAACGCGCATACAGGGGCATGGCCTTCTGCCGCAGGACAATATGAGCACTGGCAACATCACAGCGCGCCTCCGCAGCATCTTCCTCTACAACCTTGCAGCCCGCAGGCGCGCCCTTGTCTTGGGCACTGGCGACAGGAGCGAGCTGCTGCTGGGCTATTTCACAAAGCACGGCGACGGCGCATGCGACCTTTTGCCAATAGGCTCGCTCTACAAGACAGATGTAAGGAAGCTCGCGCATGCCCTTGGCGTCCCTTCCCAAATAATCTCCAAGCCTTCCTCGCCCTCTCTCTGGAGCGGCCAGACTGCTGAAAGCGAGCTTGGCGCTAGCTATGAGAAAATAGATGAGGTACTGCGCCTCCTGTTTGACAAGAAACTAAAGCCAGCTGCAGCTGCGAAAAAAGTGCGGAGCAGGGAGCTGGTTGACCGCGTGCTGCTCTTCCATGAGCGCAGCATGCACAAGCGCAAGATGCCACCTATACTATGAGGTGCCAGCTAGCCTGGCTGCTTCAGCGCCCTCTTGCCTGCACCAGTACACTCTACTTCTTCGTGCCAATGGTGAGGCTCTCGGGCTTCTTGAAAACATTGCCGACCTTCACCCCGAGCAGCACTTTCACGCCCTTGGAAGCTGCCAGGTCTGCAAGCCTCTGCGTCACCACGCCGTCAAACACGACCGAATGCACATCGCCCGCGCTGGACTCAAGAGTCGAGAGTATGTCCTTCACAAGTATCTCGCTCTTCAGCGCATTGCTGGCGTCATACATCCTTGCGCGCGCAGTGTTCTCCAGCTCTCCAAGGCTGGCATAGAACTCCTGCGGTATTTCAGCAGAAGACTCGCTGGGTGCGGGTGCCGAGGGCATTCTTGCAGGCGCAATTCCCGGAACTGCTGGAATGCTCTGCATGTCGTGTGCAGATGACCTCTGCACTTCCCTGCCGTAAGTTGGCTGCGAAGGCGCCTGTTGCTGCTGCGCAGGGTAGCCCTGGGCCTGAGGCTCGTAGCGCCTGTTGCCGCCTCCGCGGAAGCGGTCATACCTGCCTCCCTCATTGCCGCGCTGGTCCTGAGGCTGCTCAGCATTCCTCTTCATTGCGTTCTCAACCTGCTCAATGGGAACGCGCGCCCTCAGTGCCTTGATCATTTCCTTGCGCGAAAGCTCCTCCACTTCCTTTCCAGCCGGAGCCCTTGCAACATAGTCAATGTCAGCAACTGACATTATCTCGCGCAGTATGATGTCGCCGCCCCTGTCGCCGTCAAGGAAGAGCGTTACCTCTTTCTCCTTGCACAGGCCCGCCAGCGTCTTCGGCACATTTGCTCCACCAATTGCAACTGCATTGTTCATGCTGTTCTTGAGCAAGTTCAGCACGTCCGCCCTGCCTTCCACCACTATGATGGCGTCCATGCTTGCAATGCCGGGGCCAGCAGGCAGGCGCTCAGGCCCGTACTCGCTTATCTCGGAAACCTTGACTTCCTGCCTCACGAGCTCGCTTATCTCCTTGCTCTCAGGTATCTCAGTTGTAAGCAGTCCCTTCAGGAGCTCCTTTGCCCTGTCCACGACAGCGCGCCTCTTCACATTGCGCGTGTCCTCAATCTTGTCAACTTTTATGTGCGCATCGTAGGGGCCAACGCGGTCCACTGTCTCCAGCGCAGCAGCAAGAATGCTCGTTTCAACCATGTCCAGCGAGCTGGGCAGCGTAATCTTGCCAACGCTCTTTCCAGCGCGCGCCTGCAAATCAACCTCAATCCTTCCAATTCTGCCGTTCTTCTGCAGTTCCCTCAGGTCCAGTTCATCGCCCAGCAAGCCCTCTGTCTGGCCGAACAGCGCGCCCACGACGTCGGGCTTCTCCACCATTCCGCCTATTTCAAGGGTGCCGTGCACCATGTACTTCACGGTATCTATGTAAGTTTTCGCCATTTTCACCATCTCCATTTTCAAATTTCATTTTCCTTTCAAACGCAACTTCTCTTCAAACTCCTTCAGTTTCCTGGGCACTTCCTCGACGGTTCTTGCGCCGAGCACATGCCGCAAATCCCTGCGCACCTGCAAATCCACGCGGATATTGCACGCTTCGAGTTCATCACGGACCAATTCAGCCAGCTCCTTGCCGGCCAAGTCATTGTCAGTGAGAATGACGGCTTCATCCGCCTTCACTTTTTCGCAAATGCCCCTAACCCGCCCGCTTGCCTGGAGGATGCGCCCCTTGACGCCAATCTCCTGCAATGCAGCCTCATCCTTCTTTCCCTCTACAATCACCACTGAGCTGTCGAGCGTTTTCAGCACTCGGGCAAGAAGCTTTGCTTTCTGTGCAATCTTGCCCTGCTCAGGGCTGTGGCCCCTCACGAACATTTCCTCCGCTGGAACCCACAGGAAAAGCATGTACTATGCGCTGTTGACTGGCGTTCACGGCTCGCTATGGCTCCCTCAGCCATCCGCGCACAGCGCATGAATTTAGAAGACGGAAGCTAATAAACCTAACTAAACTTCGTCCTCTTCAATGCACTCGCTGCAAAGGAGCTTTCCGCTGTCGCGCACAAGCTCCTCGGAATAAACGCCACACTTTTCGCATGCTCCTGTGAATTCCTCGTTTTTGCCAAATCTTTGTATCTCAGCTTCCTCCAACAGAACTTCCAAAAGGCCGGGATAAATGCGCACCAGGTCGTCGTCGGTAATCATGCCCACGAGGCGCCCTTTTGCATCAACCACCGGCAGCCTCTTTATTTGCAGGTCCCGCAGCTTCTCAGCCGCATCAGCAATCGTCGCGCTTGCGCCGACTGTCCTCAGGGGCTTTGTCATCACTGCCCTTGCCTGCGTTTTCTTCGGGTTCTTGCCGGTGAATACAATCTTGTGCACCAAATCCCTTTCCGTGATTATGCCGACAGCCTTGCCCTTGGAGAGCACGACAACGCTTCCGATGTCATTCTTCCTCATGAGCTTGGCTGCCTCATGCGCATTCTCATTGGCGTCCACTGTCACAACGCCGCGCGTCATCACGTCGCCTACTCTGACGTCTGTTTTCATGTTTCATCTTATGTTCTGGAAACCTTAAAAAGGTGTTCATCTGCGCCTGACGAATGCTACTCGGCCTACTGTGCCCTGTTCGGCCTCGGCGGTACTGCGGCCTCCTTAGCCCCTATCTGCGGCCTTCCAGGCATTTTCTTCGAAACATCAACTTGCCCCTGCTCAATCTGGCCCAGCTTCTTCCCCAGGCTGCCAAGGAGCCTGCCCATATGCTCCTTCTTCCCAATATCTACAAA
>JBAZVU010000025.1:0-11293 GCA_041660725.1 Candidatus Micrarchaeia archaeon
AGCCAAGCCTGCTGCGGCAAAAGCCAATGATGATTTCTCCCAAATGGTGGGCGAAGTGAAAAAAGATTGAACGAGGTGGAAACGAAAGTGAGCAACACATGTCCAAGATGCGGCCTGCCTCTCGAAATATGCGCCTGTGAGGCGCTCGAGAAGTCCGAGACGCGGAAAATCAAGGTATACGAGACGAAGAAGAAATTCCACAAGCTCGTAACCATCGTCGAAGGGCTCGAGGAAAAGGACCTTGAGAAGACGGCGCGAGGGCTGAAGCAGAAGCTTGCATGCGGCGGAACCGCGAAGGACGGCATCATCGTGCTGCAGGGCGGGCAAAAGGAAAAGGCAAAGACCGCGCTTGTAGGGCTGGGATACCCGGCCGAGAGCATAAACGTCGTGTGATGGCGGGCGAGTGCATGAGGAATGCGCAAAATCTGCCGCAACACGAGCTCATCGGGCTGGATGCGCGCGTGGCGCACAGCTCGGACCGCAAGCAAATCGGCTTGCGCGGAAAAGTGGTGGACGAGACGAAGAACATGCTGGTGCTCGAAAAGAGCGATGGATTGGAAATGAAAATCGCGAAAATCGGGCGAAGGTTTGCATTCGAGGTTGATGGAAAGGAAATCGAAGTGGATGGGGGCGAAATTGCGTTTGACCCCGTTGAAAGAGTGAAGAAATGCGCTGATGTGCGCGTGAAAAAAGTTTGAGCGTGAAAAAAGTTTGAAATGGTGCAAAACATGGCGAAGAAAATAATTGCATTGAAGACAAGAGGCGCCGTAGTTGAGGGCCTGGTCGTAAGCGACAAGGGCAAGAACACGGTAATAGTCGAGCGCGAGCTCACGCGCATGGTGCCGAAGTACGAGAGGTACGCGCGCTCCAACTCGCGCATCCCGGCGCACAACCCTGACGAGATAGGCGCGAAGACGGGCGACATCGTGCGCATTTCCGAGTGCCGCAAGATAAGCAGGACCAAGGCATGGGTCGTGACCGCGATAGTGGCGAAGAAGAAGGAGTGATGGTGAAAACATGAAAGGACTTGCAGCACATATTCCAAAAGCTCTCCATGTGGGAAGCCGCATGGCGTGCGATGACAACAGCGGCGCGAAGATAGTGCAGATTATCGGCGTGCGCCAGTGGCACGGCAACCGCATGCAGTACCCTGCTGCGGGCATAGGCGACGTGGTGATGGTTGCGGTGAAGAAAGGCTCGCCGCAGATGAAGAAGAAGATTGAGAGGGCGCTCATAGTGAGGCAGAAGAAGGAGTTCAGGCGCGCAAGCGGCCTGCGCATAGGATTCGAGGACAATGCAGCAGTCCTGGTGGACGACACCGGCCTGCCAAAGGGAACGGAAATCAAGGGCGCCATAGCGCGCGAAGTGGCAGAGCGGTTCCCGAAGGTTGCTGCAATTGCGGCAGCAGTCGTGTAAGCAAAAAATGTGATACTCATGGCAACAAGAAGCGGAAAACCAAGGAAGCAGCGGAAATCGCGCTACGACGCAGCGCTCCACGAGCGCAGGCACTTCATGAGCGTGCACCTGAGCAAGGAGCTCCGCGCAAAGCTCGGCACGAAGAAACGCAGCATCCCGGTCGTGAAGGGCGACAGGGTGAAGGTCATGCGCGGGGACAAGAAGGGCCACACGGGCAAGGTGCTTGAGGTGGATTTGGGGCACAGCACGGTCCACGTGGAAGGTCTTGTATTGCCGCGCGCAAAGGGAACAGAGCTGCCGATTCCGGTGCAGCCATCGAACTTGCTGCTGATAGACGGTGATTTTTCGAAGAAGGGAAGGAAAGAGGTTGTGGAGCGGAACAAGATAAAGAAATGATTAGAGTGTGATTGACGTGGGCAACAAAGGCGGATCAAAACATCTGAACAGGATTGCAGCGGCACCCTTCGGGGCAGCCTCGCGCAAATCCGAAGTGTGGCTGGCAAAGCCCGAGCCGGGAAGGCACAAGCTCGTGGAGTCAATGTCACTCACAGTGCTGGTGCGCGATTTCCTGAAGCTTGCGCGCGACAGCCGCGAGGCAGAGCGCATAATCAAGGGCGGCGAAGTGCTGCTCGACGGCAAGGCAGAGAAGAGCCCGAAGGCGGGCGTCGGCCTGATGGACATAGTTTCGATACCAAAGGCGGGCAAGACATACCGCATACTGACAGACTACAAGGGCAGGATGAAGCTGCAGGAGCTGGACAAGGCAAAGGCAGGCCGCAAGCTCTGCAAGATTACGGGCAAGCGCACCATTGCAAAGGGCAAGATACAGCTCTCATTGCACGACGGCCGCACTTTGCTGGCTGACAACTCGTACAAGGTGGGCGACTCGCTCGTGCTCGGCTTGCCATCAGGCAAGGTCGAAGGAAACCTGAGGCTGGAGCCCGGCATCCGCTGCCTCATAACAAAGGGCAAGCACTCCGGCGTTGTCGGAAAGCTCAAGGAAGTCACCAAGGGCACTGACATGCTTGAGGCGAATGCAAAGCTGGATGCTGATGGAACTGAAATCGTGACAGTGAAGAAGTACCTCTTCGCAGTCGGCGATGAACTTTGATGATTGGAAAATGAGTTGATAACGATGGCAGAAAAGAAAACAAATACAGGGCCGAACCCAATGCGCGGCCTGAAGGTCGAGAAGGTCACCATTAACATAGGTGCCGGGCAGGCTGGCCAGGTGCTGGAGAATGCAAAGCTCCTGCTCAAGAAGCTGACTGGCAGGACGCCCGCGACCACAGTGGCGCTCGCGCGCAACCCTGTATTCAAGCTGCGCAAGGGCGACACGATTGGCGCAAAAGTAACTCTGAGGCGCGCGCCTGCAATTGAATTCCTGAAGAAGGCGTTCGAGACAGCGGGCAACAGGCTCTCCATGCGCTCATTCGACCGCGTGGGCAACTTCTCATTCGGCATTCGCGAGTACATTGACTTCCCGGGCGTGAAGTACGACCCGCAGATAGGCATGATGGGCTTCGACGTGTGCGTCACGCTCAACAGGCTGGGAGGCAAGCGCGTGAAGGTGAGGCGCAGGGCGCAGTCAAAGCCGCGCAACAGCTACGCGATTACCAAGGAAGAAGCCATGGAATTCGTGAAGAAGATGTTCGGCGTTGAATTGGTTTGATGTTGGTGGCTCACATGGCTGATGAAAAAAAGGCTGCAAAAACAAATATCGCGGAGAAAAAGATGCTCTCGCGCTTCAGGGGCAAGGGCACTAGGCAGTGCCGCTTCTGCGGCAACTCAAGCGGCCTGATACGCAAGTACGGCCTGCAGGTGTGCCGCCGCTGCTTCCGCGAGGTTGGCGAGGGCATAGGATTCAGGAAGTTTTAGGTGATGATGATGGCAAACGACCCATTGGCTGACGCGCTCAACACAATCAAGACGCACGAGATGACGGGCAAGAGCGACTGCACTCTCAGGCCCGCGAGCGGCCTCATACGCGAGGTTCTCCTCATCTTCCAGCGCAAGGGCTACATCGGCGACTTTGAGTTCGTTGACGACGGCACGAGCGGCATGTTCAGGGTGCGCCTGATAGGCAAGATAAACTCCTGCGGCGTTGTCAAGCCCCGCTTTGCAGTGAAGAAGCTCGAGTGGAACAAGTGGGAGCAGCGCTACATACCGAGCCGCGACTTCGGCACGCTCATAGTCTCAACGCCAAAGGGCATCATGACGAACAGCGAGGCAAAGGACAAGGGCACTGGCGGCAGGCTCATAGCATACGTTTACTAGGTGCGAAAAATGCCAACGACAACTCAAAATGCAACGGTAAAAATTCCGGAAGGCGTGAAGGCCGAGCTTAGCGGCACAACGCTCACGCTCAGCGGCAAGCATGGCAAATCCACGCGCTCATTCGACGCGAAAAAGGTGACGATTGAGCTGAAGGGAAGCGAAGTGTTCATCCAGAGCCAGCTCATAGCGCTTCTCAACAGCGCAGTGGCGCACATTAACAACATGGGCAAGGGGGCGGGCGAGGGCTATGCAGGCAAGATGCAGTCGATCCACTCGCACTTCCCGGTGTCATTCGAGGTCAAGGGCAAGGATTTCCTGATAAAGAATTTCTTGGGGGAGAAGAAGCCGCGCAAGGCGGCAATAGTCGGCGTAACGAAGCTGGAAGTGAAGGGCACTGACGTGCACATAACCGGGCCGGACAAGGAGGACGTTGGCCAGACAGTTGCGAACATACGCAATGCACTGCGCATACTCAAGCGCGACAGCCGCGTTTTCCAGGATGGCTTGTATGTAGTTGAGGAGTAGAGTTGATTGCGATGGCAGAAATCAAAAGAAGGCAGCACCCGACGTTCGCGCGCATGAACTACGGCCGCACCAAGCGCGGCCGCATAGGCAAGGCGTGGCGAAGGCCGCGAGGGCACGACAACAAGCAGAAGACCGGCATTGGCTTTGCGCCGAAGAAGCCGGCAATCGGCTACAGGCAGCCGCGCTCAATACGCGGAATGCACCCGACTGGCTCAATCGCAGTGCTCGTGCACAATCTTGCCGAGGTTTCGGCAGCAAAGGGCCTGATAACAATTTCCGCATCAGTGGGCGCAAAGAAGCGCGCGGACATGATGAAGATTGCAACTGAAAGGAAACTGAGGGTGACTAACAAATGACGATGAACACAATACGGCGCATAGCCGCACACCTGCTGAAAGTGGGCGAGACCCGCATACGCATACTGCCGTCAGAGCAGAAGGCGGCGGGCGAGGCGCTCACGCGCGACGATGTGCGCGGCCTGATAGACCGCGGTGCTGTTTATGCCCTGGCAAAGAAGGGCGTTTCGCGCTTCAGGGGCAGGCAGAGGGCAGAGCAGAAATCCCTCGGAAGGCGCAGGGGCAGGGGCGGCAGAAAGGGAAAGAAATACTCCAAGGTGGCCCGCAAGACAGTGTGGATGAGCCGCATACGCGCGCAGCGCAGGCTGCTGGTTGAGCTTTACGACAAGAAGCTCATCGACGACAAGAACTACAGGCATGCTTACAGGATGATAAAGGGCGGCTCATTCAAGGGCCGCGAGAGCATGAAGCTGCACTTGCAGGATGCGGGCATGCTGAAGAGCGTTGAGAAGAAAGTGAGTTGATAATCATGGCACGAGCAACCGGACCAATATACAAGCTGAAGTTCAAGCGCAGGCGAGAGAACCTGACGAATTACGCGAAGCGCCTTGCGCTTCTCAAGTCGGGCAAGACGCGCCTCGTTGTGCGCAGCACGAACAGGCAGATGATAGTGCACTTCGTTAACACCGGCCCGAAGGGCGATGTTACGGTGTGCGGCGTCACTTCCGCGCACCTGGACAAATACGGCTGGAAGCCCAAGCGCAATTTGCCCACTGCTTACCTGACAGGCCTGCTTGCGGGCAAGCTCGCGCTCAAGAAGGGCGTGAAAGAGGCAGTGCTCGACGCGGGCCTGCGCACTGCATCCAAGAACTCCGTGCTGTTCGGCGCGCTCAAGGGCGCTGCGGATTCTGGCGTGAAGGTGCCGCACGGCGAGGATTTGGTGGACGAGTCGCGCCTGAAGGGCAGCCACATTGATGCTTATGCAAAGGCAAAGGGCAGCGCAACAGTGCTTGCACAGGAGTTTGAGAAGGCCAAAGCGGCAATAGCAAAAGGTGTTTAGATGGCGATGAGAAAACAAAGGCAGCGCCCGTTCGAGGAAGAGGACGAGGGCCCATGGACGCCCAAGACCGACATCGGAAAAAAGGTCGCGAGCGGCGAGATAGTGTCAATAGACCAGATACTTGAGGCGGGCAAGCCCATACTCGAGCACCAGCTCGTGGACAAGCTCCTGCCGGGAATGACCAAGGAAACGCTTGACATCAAGAATACGCAGCGCATGACTGGAAACGGCAGGAAGATGCAGTTCCGCGCAGTTGTGCTCGTGGGAGATGGCAACAGGCACCTCGGCATCGGCGTTGGAAAGGCAGAGGAAACAAGGCCTGCAATAAGCAGCGCCATCAAGAACGCGAAGCGCAACGTGATACGCGTGCCACTCGGCTCAGGAAGCTGGGAGGAGTCGGGCCGCGACAAGCCGCACACAGTGCCCATCAAGGTCATGGGCAAGAACGGAAGCGTGCAGATTACAATAAAGCCAGCCCCTCCGGGCGTGGGAATAGTGGGAAATGACACAGTGCGCAAGGTGCTTTACGCAGCAGGCGTGAAAGATGCATGGACATTCTCGCGCGGCCGCACGCGCGGCATATACAACACTGCAATGGCAGTGTTTGACGCTCTTGACAGCCTGAACAGGATGAAAGTCTACCGCGAGTGGGAGCCGCAGGATGTTGCGGCCGAGGCCCCGGCGGACAGCGTGCAGGCCGAGGAGAAGAAAGAGGACAGCGAAAAGAAGGCAGCGTAAATTTGTGATACGAGGGATTTGAAATGGTACTTTACGCAGTATGTCTCGTGCGCGGCCTGATAAATGCCACGCCTCCAGTGAGGTCAGCTCTGACCAGCATCAGGCTCACGCGCATCAACCACTGCTCGCTCGTGCCCGACGAGGCAAAGGGCACTCTGCAGGTGGCAAAGGACTGGATTACCTGGGGCGAGGTGGACGAGAAAACGCTCGCAGAGCTCATAATGAAGCGCGGCCGCATGCCGGGCGACAAGCCAGTTGACATGGAAGCAATGAAGAAGGCCGGCTTTGCATCAGTTGAGGCATTTGCCAAGGCAATCATCGAGGGCAAGGCAAAGCTCGATGCATTCGGCATGAAGAGGATTTTCAGGCTTCACCCGCCAAAGAGCGGCTACAGGCACACGAAGAAGCCCTTCCCGCAGGGAGGGCTCGGGCCGCGCAAGGAGAAGATGAATGACCTTCTGCGCTCAATGATGTAATTGTGATGAACGATAGAGTGGTGGAACTATGACGCTAAGACACAGGAAACGGGGCAGGCGCAAGTACATGGGCTCGCGCAATTGGGGCGGCGGCAACACAAAGAACCGCAGAGGCAAGGGCAGCATCGGCGGCGCAGGCCTGGGCGGCGGCCACAAGAACAAGTGGACCTGGATGGTGCGCTACGAGCCCAAGCATTTCGGCAGGCAGGCAAGGCGCACGCGATTTGCCAAGGCGCCGAAAGTGATTTTCGATTTCATAAACCTCAGCGAGATAAACGAGCGCATTGAGCGCAACCTCCTGAAGAAGGAAGGCGACAAGTACGCCTTTGCCTTCGAGGGCAAGGTCCTGGCTGGCGGCTCGATAAATTATCCCGTCGTTGTGCGCGCAGAATGCTTCAGCGAACGCGCGCAGGAAAAGATTAAGAAGGCAGGCGGCGAGGCAATAGCAAGGATGCCTCCTCACGAAACAAAAGCTCCGAAGAAAGAGGAGAAAAAGGCTTAAGCGCCCCGTGAGATTGGCTCCAAAAGCAGACTGACTGCGTCAAGTGAACGGTTGCATCTGCAGCAAGGGAAATTTCCTTCCCTGTAAGGGGTATTGTCTTGAAACTGGACTTCATGGAGCCTTTTGTCAAGTTCCTGCCAGAGGTAGGCTCCCCGCAGAGGCCTCCGCACCTTAAGGAAAAGCTCGGCTGGACTGTTGCAGCCCTTCTTGTGTTCTTCATAATGTACCACGTCTACCCCGTGGGCCTGAATGCTGCAGCGTTTTCCGCGCCCGGCCAGCAGTTCCTTCAGGTCGTGACTGCAAGCAAGATGGGAAGCCTGATCACTTCTGGCATAGGCCCCATCATCCTTGCGTCCATCTTCCTGCAGCTCTTCATGGGCGCAAAGCTCATCGAGGTTGACACGCGCGACCAGAGGCAGCGCGCAATATTCCACGGCACGCAGAAGCTCCTTGCAATAGTGCTGAGCTTCTTTGAGGCGGCAATATTCGTCAATGTTCCCGGCGTGCAGCAGGCTCTTCTCGGCGTTGCGCCCGGCTCAGTAGCGCTCTTCGGCAGCGTGGGCTTCACTGCACTCTTCGTAATCCTGCAGTTCGCGCTGGGCTCCATCATACTTCTCTACCTTGACGAAATAGTCTCCAAGTACGGCATTGGCTCTGGCATCAGCCTGTTCATTGCAGCTGGCGTGTCCCTTGCTGTCTTCCAGGGCAGCATCTACCTGCTCTTCAACCAGGACATAGGCGCACTCGGCAAATTGCAAAGCGGCGGAGCGGACGCCATACCGCAGGCGCTGCTCGCGCTCCTTCCAATGGCATTCACAGTGCTTGTGTTCCTCACGTGCGTGTATGCAGAGGGTATCAAGGTCGAGATACCGCTCTCGTTCGAAAGGGCGCGCGGCTTCATCGGCCGCTTCCCGCTGAAATTCCTCTACGTTTCCAACATACCCGTAATCCTAGCGTCAGCCCTGCTGCTCAATCTGCAAGTGGCCTCCCAGCTCTTCTTCAACAAGGCGCTCTACCTAGGCGGAACAGACTGGCTGCCCTATTTGATACACGTGCAGGAAACTGCCTACGGCGTGCGCATAACGGACGGCTTCCTCTACCTCGTCACGCCCCTGCAGTACAGCCCGCTTTCGCTGGGCAGCTACACTGCCTACCTTGAAGTGCTCGGCACTTCCACTCCCATTCTCGGCATACCTGAGTGGGTGCATGCAATTATCTACGTAATCTCGCTCACTCTAATGTGCGTTGTCTTCGGCAGGTTCTGGATTGAGACTACTGGCATGGGCCCGCGCGACGTTGCTGAGAACCTGAACAAGTCGGGCATGCAGCTTCCTGGCTTCAGGCGCGACCCGCGCATAGTTGAGAAGGTTTTGGAAAAGTACATACCCACAATCACGATTCTCGGAAGCATTTTCGTGGGCCTGCTCGCGAGCATTGCAGACCTCACGGGCGCGCTCGGCACTGGCACGGGCATACTGCTTACTGTCGGAATACTGCACAAGATGTACGAGGACCTGACAGCGCAGCACATGTTCGACATGTATCCTGAGCTGCGCAAATTCGTGGAGTAAAGGTGGGCTAATGATAATAGTAATGGGAACTCCGGGCGCTGGAAAGTCAACAGTGCTGGGCGAGGCAGTGAAATCAAGGCCAGCGTGGAAAGTAGTGAACTACGGCGACCTGATGACTGAACTAGCAAAGGAAAAGGGGCTCGTGAAAAGCCGCGATGACCTGCGCAAGCTCTCAATAGCACAGCAGAAAACAATACAGGCTGCTGCCGCCTCCTCGCTCTCAAAAATGAAGGGCAATGTGATACTCGACACGCACTGCTCCATCAACACGCCCCATGGCTACTACCCCGGCCTTCCCTATTCCCTGCTTGCAAAGCTCGACGTCCATGCAGTTGTGATGGTGGGCGCGCCGCTCGACGACATAATCGGAAGGCGCAAGAGCGATGCCACGCGGGTGCGAGACGAGCAGAGCCGCGAAGCTCTTGCAGAGCACGTGCGCATGAATGAGGCAATGCTTGCAGCCTATTCTGTTCTCGCGGGCGCGCCAGCGCTCATGGTGGAGAATGCTAACAACAAGCTCAACAAGGCAGCAGGAAAGCTTGGTTCTCTTCTGGATTCTTTCAGCAAGTAGAAAATAAAGGGGTGTGGGCTTTGGCTAATGAGACTCTTGCATTTGGCGTAATTTCCCTGATAGGCCTGGCCTATGCGTTCATTTCAATAGGCATCACCAACCGCTTTGGCAACAGGCAGCGCGTGAAGGAAATACAGAAGCAGATAAACGACACGACAAAGGCCTACCAGGCGGCCGTGAAGGGCGGGGACGAGGCCGAGATAAAAAAGTGCGAGGCCGAGCAGGGAAAGATGCCGGGCCTTCTGCGCGAGTCAATGGTGCTGCAGTTCAAGCCATTGGTATTCCTCCTGCCATTCCTACTCGTGCTTCCTGCAGTTGCCCACTGGCTCTTCCCGGCATTCATCATCACCCTTCCCTTTGAACTCCCAGTTTTCATACAGCACTTCGAGCGCTTCCCGAACTGGCGCAGCGAGTTCGGCCCTGTGGGCTGGTTCTGGCTCGCATTCCTTTTCTCAAGCCTTCTTGCGCAGGGCATCACAGGGCAGATAAAGAAGCTGAGGGAAAAGAAGAGTGGTTGAAATGCCCGTAATCTGCATCTCAGGCCTCACTGGCTCCGGAAAAAATGCAGCTGGCGAGGCGCTGGCAAAGCTCCTGAACCTGCGCGTGGTGAGCCCGTCCTTCAAGATTGACGCAAAGGAGCGCGGCATCTCGCTCATGGACATGCAGGCTCTTGCAGGCAAGGACAAGAAAATCGACCTTGACTTTGACAACCGCGTGATGGCCGAGGCATTGAAGGGCGGCTGCGTCGTGACAACCTGGCTCGGGCCTTGGATGGTCAAGCATGCGGACCTGCGCGTGCTCGTGCATGCAGACGAGAAAACAAGGGCAGAGCGCGTTGCAAAGCGCGACAGCATGCCAGTAGGCGCTGCGCTCGCGCACATACGCAAGCGCGATGCGGACAACCGCGAGCGCTACATGCGCTACTACAACATCGACATCGCGGACACTTCAATCTTCGACCTCAAGGTGGATTCCGGCAAATACCTGCCTGAAAAAATAGCCGCCATGATTGCCAAGGAGCTGAAGAAAAAGGCACGAAAGTAAAAGGCGCTCCCATGGAAGAAACAAAAAAAATATTCACGCGCATCAAGGACGCGGCAACAGACCCTGCTTACGGCTGCGCGCCTGAAAAGCGGGAAATGCCCGCCTACCTGCGCTCTGGCATCATAATAGTCGACAAGCCCTGCGGCCCGAGCAGCCACGAGGTCGGAGCATGGGTGAAGCGCGTTGTTGGCGCTGAGAAGAGCGGGCACTCAGGCACCCTCGACCCTCTTGTAAGCGGCGTCCTGCCCATTGCGCTTGACGATGCTACGAAAATGCTCACATTCATGCTCAAGAGCAATAAGGAATACGTCGGAATAATGCGCTTCCACAAGGACATCAGCGAGAAGATGGTGAAGCGCCTGTTCGTGGAATACACCGGCACCATAACGCAGCTCCCGCCAGTGCGCTCTGCTGTCAAGAGGCAGGAAAGGCAGCGCTCCATATACGCACTCAAGCTCATTGAGTTCAACGGCCGCGACGCCCTCTTCAGCGTTGCGTGCGAGGCGGGCACATACGTGCGCAAGCTCTGCCACGACATCGGCAGGAAGGCAGGCACTGGCGCGAACATGATTGAGCTGCGCAGGACACGGGCAGCCGGCTTCGGCGAGGAAGAGTGCCACACTCTGCACGAGCTGACTGACGCGCTCTGGCTCTGGCGCGAAAAGGGCGAGGAAAAGGAGCTCAGGCGCATCGTCATGCCGGCAGAAGCAGCCTTGCACATGCGGCACATCTACATAATGGACGGCGCGGTCGAGGCCGTGTGCGCAGGGGCGCAGCTTGCTCTTCCAGGCGTTGCAAAATTCGACGAGGGCATCAA
>JBAZVU010000026.1:0-10076 GCA_041660725.1 Candidatus Micrarchaeia archaeon
GTGGAGGGGGCGCTTGAGAGGGCTGCGGATTTCCTGAAGATATACGACTACGGGAGCCACAGCCTCATAATGAACCAGCTTTCGAATTACCGGGGCGCGTGCCTTGCCGTGGCGAGGAAGCTGCTGCAGGTAGACTTGATTCAGGGCGTGGAGACGATAAAGTATTTGCAGGAACCGGAGCAGGCAAGGGCGCTCATGGACATGCTCTACCGGTTCCCCAGCCGGGAAACATACGCGCTTGCGAAGACGATATACGAGTTCGTGCCAGGCGAGAAGGGCAGGAAAAGGGCGACGATGCTGATGGAGGCCTGCACGGGCAGGAAGTGATTGCCCCTAATAGTTCTTAGAATTACTAGAAGATTGTTGGAAGCGAGAATATGGATGCACCGAGAATACAAAAGAGCGCGCCGCCTGCGCAGAAGCAGGATGGCAGGCAGCATGAAAGGCCCAATGGAAACTTCTTCCACCGCCTGCTCGAGCCCCTCCGCTCAACTGACAGGCACCACGACCTGCTCAACATCTTCAATGTGGAAAGGTGGGAGGAAATAGCAGCCAAAAGCCTGGCATCAAGGGACGACCAGCGGCTGGAGGAGGCATTCAATGCGCTTGCAGGCCTTGCTGAGGATGTGGGCGCTATTGGGTACAGCCGCAAGGCGTGGCGCGCGCTTTCAAGGCTTTACATCAACAACATAGACGGCAGCATGGCTGACCGCAGCCTTGCAAGGGATGCACTGAGGGTGCTCTTCATCTGCGCCCATGACGAGCCCGAAGTCTCGAGGGAAGTTGCAAAAATATTTGCAGAAGAGCTGAACAGGGGCGCTCAGCCAATACATAAGCTAAGGAACCTTTACGGAGTGCTGAAAGAGGCCCTAGAGCTGGCCAGCGATGTTGATGTTGGTGAAAAGATGACTACCTACACGGAGTGCTGCAAGGCGCTCATGGGCATAATGAGGCAGGAGTTCGAGGAAATGACGATGCCGGGCAAGGTTAGCATGGAATTCAGGGTTACTGCCCTCGGCATAAGTGGCATCCGGATGCAGATAGAGGGCCTGGAGAAACAGGTTGCAGAGCTGCAATAGAGTTGAGATTATGGAGATTCTTCCACCGCCAAGACGTGCGCCCAATGCGCCCCTTAAAGCCCTGAGGGAGCATAGGGAGCCGCCTGGCTGCCTTTTCGCTGCGCGCCTGTTCTTCTACTATCTTATTGACATTGCCGAGAAAAGGGCTGGCGAACCAGAAGTCACTGCAAAGCACATTGAGGCGAGCTGCAGGAAGCTGAGGGCAGTGACAGACTACCTGACGCGCGGGCAGGATGCAATGCAGAAGCTTGGGACAATAAACAACAGCCTGCAGCAGATGCTGAAGCCCCAAAAGCTTAGGACGAACCCAAAGATACACCTTGCACTATGCGAGGAGCTGCTTGGCATGCTCAAGGAGCAGATTGAGCTCGCAAAAAAGGCGGACCCGAATGACATTGGAGTGGGAAAGCCATCAATGCAACGCATGATAAAAGCAGTTGAGGATGGCATTCCTGAGATAGAGGATAAGATAAGGTACCTGATACTGCATGGCGAGCTTCCTGCTGATGAGAGGGGCTTGATTGAAATTCAGCTGAAAAAGGAGTAGGGCATCATGCAAAACCACGCACTTCCGCAAAGGCAGGCTGCAGTGCACGTATCGCAGATGGGCAAAAAGCAGCGCTTCCAGGCAATCAGGCCGCTTGTTGATTTTGTTTCAAGGATGTCGCTTTACAGCCCCACAGTTGACAGGCTCAACAAGACAAATGCCTCGCGCTGGTACAGGGTGTTCTTTGAAACCCTAGACAAATTCAGCAGCTATGAGCGCGAATTCACGTTCAAGGGCAGCTGGTGGCAGAAAAGGACAATGTCTTCAGTAATAAGGCGCCAGACAGAGGCACTCATGAATATTTGCAGAATAGCAGAAGATGAGAAGGCGCCTAACAGGAAGGAGGCGCAGGCCTATCTTGCAGTGATGGTGGCGTACCTGGACAGCAAGGAAAATGTGAGCTTGAAGAACTATTATGCGAAAAACGGGCTTTACAGGTATGCTCTTGACAAAGTGCTCAGTTTGGGGCAGCAGGATGCAGGGAAAATGAAGGAGGCGCTCAAGCAGCTTGTGAAAACAAGGAAATGGTGGGTTTACGAAACTGACACTAACTACTTGCACGAGATTTTCATGAAAATGGCCCAGGAGTTCTGGGCAGTGCGCGGAAGCGGCTGGTCAAGGCCTTATTTGCTGATTTGCAAGGCAGCACTTGAGCTTGTTGAGGAAGGAAAGGTAAGCAGCACTGCTGATGCCAAGACTTTGAACGAGATGAAGGAGATTGTTGGAAAAATGGAGAAGGCGCCCCTGCCTGATGCGCTTCCTGCTGCTGGGAAACTCGGGCTCTAACACCATCATAGTAGCGCGCTTGCATGCACACTGCCGCATTTCCCTTTTTTCCATGCTCTTTCAGCGCGTAGGCTGTATTCCACTAGCAGGAAAGGCCAATGAATAGCGTAGTGGTAAACCGAACCTCAGAGCACTTGCTGGTGCTATGCTAATCAGTATGCTGTGGCGGTATGAAATGGCTAATGCGCACTGGCTAGCTTATTGAGCGTCTGGGAATAGTGGTCAAGCTGCTGTTCATATGCTGCTGCAAAGCCGGGGTTTTCTTCTTTTCCCATTGCAAGCAGCAAACGTGCGAGATTGCACGCGCCCTGGCAGGCAATCAGGTAATTGCGCCTGTCCGTTGACTTTTCGCCCTTTTGCTCTATGAGCGCCAGCCTTTTTGTTATGAACTCGTCAATTGCCTCAAATTTTTGGGCATTGTCAAGGCCGCTCACCAGTGTTTCCACCAAAAGCCTCGAAACCCCTGGCATATCCAGCTTGTTGTGAACTGCGCGGTAAAGCGCATGTTCAGCTTCCTCGCTTATCATCCTTTCAGCCATGCTTCCATTGCATAAACCTGCAAATATTCTGGCAAGCCTCAAGCGCGCCTCATACCTAAGAGGCTCTGACCGCTTTCTGTCCCCTGCCAGCTCGCCAAGAAAATCAAGCATCTGGCGCGCGCCTATGTTATTGCCATTGGCCGAGTTGTACGTGCAGGCAGCCTCAAGTCTGTCCAGGGTTTCATTGAGCCAGGCTTCCGCATACTTCCGCAGGCTTTTCTGGCCGGAATAGGCCATCTTCTCGAGCTTTGAAAGCGCGAGCTTCGTGCGGTTCTGCTTGTCATCACGTATGCCCTGCAGGCACACGAGGTACCAGCGGCCTGCATTGCGCGGGTTGAAAATGTCATTGGCTGGATGGGTTGTCATGAGTTTCTCGTGCAGGACTGCGAAAGATGGAAAGCGCGCTTGGGCCTGGCCCGAAGGCGAGGGCTGCTGCATTTGCATCATTTTACCAGCTCTTTGATTCTGGGTCAGGATCGAGAATGGGCGGAAGGGACTTGATGAATTGCTCTGGAAGCTCCTGGGAAGGCTGCTGCTGCACATTTGCCCTTCCGGGCTTTCCAGTCAGCCCTTTCAATATTGCCTCGTCGCCTTTTCTTTCATGCTCAGGCATTAGTCCAAGCGCCCTGTCACTCAGAACCCTTTGTACAATTTTTTCCGCAACTGCAATGCTAGGTATCTTTGCTTTCCTGGCAGCAAGCGCGTTCTTCAAGTCAGTGTAAAATGCAGCGCGGGTGGAAAATGTGCCGATGCTTTCTGGCAGGAGAAGTGCTGTGAGTACTTCAGGCTTGTTGCCTGCAAGCTTGTAGGCTATTGGGAAAAGCTCGAACTTGAGGAAGCGCGGCGCCTGCTCATAAGTGCCGAAGAGCGCTATGACTTCTGTGAATGGCGCTTGTGCAAGAATATTCGAATCCAGCTCCTGCTTGCCCGCATAGGGGTCTTTGGCCTGGAAGCCGGGCGCCTTTGCCTTGCCGCTGCCGACTTTCACAGGCGGCCTTACATCGTACTTGTCCCTTTCGCCTGCAGCGCGCCCCTCTGCACGCGTGGACTCTGGGTTGAAGTTCGAGCCCCTTATGGTGACTGAGTCTGCAAGATTGAGCCACTCTGCATTCTGCATTGCGGCTGCCACAAGCACCAGGTCAAGGGCTGAAATGGCAGGCGCATTTGGCACTTCCCGCATGATGGCGTTCCTGAGCTCATAGCTGCTGTTCATGAGCGAGGTTCCGCCATATATGTCCTTTACTATTGATTCTGTAAGCACGCTTATTCCGTGCTCCTTCGGCACTATTAATGAGATTGCGCGCTCTGCCTTTTCGCAGAATTTGGTAGGATCCTTTCCGTCAGTTGTCCTCTTTCTCGGGACAGATAGGTATTCGGCAAGCGCGGGGCTGATGCTTGAAAACCTGGAAGGCCTCATGATGCCAGATGCAATTGGGCTGGCAGAAATGGGAGGCTGCTGCGTAGGGGAAGTTGCACCTTTCTGCTGCACGCCTTTCAATGCCATTTTCCACACACCAATACTATGTTAGAAATACTAAGAGTTGCTGTTAGTTATGCCTGAACCCGATTTTCGACTCGCAGTAGGCATTTACCCGCGCCGAGAGCGCCCGGAAGCGCTTGGGTGGAGGCAGGATTTGTTTGCGAGTGTAATGCACGGCTTCGGAAGTTGAGAGCCGGAGAAGAAGCTGGCCAGCCACTTCCAGCAAAGCCTCGTGCTTCGCCTGGTGCGCCATTTCCTCTGAATAGTTTGGAGAGATGTTGAGCGGGTTGAGCTTCAGCACGTGCCAGCCCTCAATCTCAAGCTCGACCTGCTTCTTGCTTATCTGCTTTGCAAATGCTTTCTGGAACCGTGGTGAGCCGGCTATTTCGTTGATTAGGTCATTCACCATCTCAGGGCTTGCAGATGGGAAGCGCGCCGTCACGTCACCCGTAAGCGAAATCCTGGAGTCCCTTGGCCCGTTGAAGATGCCATTGGACTGCAGGAGGCCCCTGAAGTTTTGAATAGGGTCGCGGGGCCTGATGGATCCGTGCTCTGCTGGACTTAGTCGCATGATAGAAGTTGTAGTTGCCATAGGCTATTTGTGCCTCCTGGGCTATTTATCGCTATGCCCATTATTCCTAGAGATAGCTAGTAATGCTAAAAGACTATTGGAAAGGGAAAAGAAAGGCCCTAGGTGCTGGAGGCAGCAGAGAGGTCATTGATGGAGGCAGTCTCATTGAATGAGAGGTCGATGCCGCCGATTGTTGAGGGCGTTGTGGATGCGGTGCCGGATGCCGCAGTCAGGTCGTCGATGGACTGGCTCTCATTGAATGAAAGCTCCACGCCACCTATTGCCGACGGCGCCGAAGGCTGCACTGCCGGAGGCTGTGATGAAGGCGCCTGCTGGCTGCCTGCGCATCCTAAAAGAAGGAGCGCGAATGCTGAGAGGGCTAGGAGTGTTTTTACATTCATGCCATCAATCCTCCTTGATGTTCGGGTTGGCGGCGCGTATTTGCTGCACTGCAGCCTTCACGAACTCGCGCCAGAGAGCTGCAACTTCGCGCACTATTTGCTTCTTCTCGTCTGCAGTGGACGCAGCCTCGTAAGCTGCAACCTTGCCGTCAACGTCGGCTATGAAGCCAATGACAAGAGTCTCGTTTGCGCCCTTCTCCTGCAGGCGCGCAGCGCGCTCCTTCAGCGCCTCAAAGCGCGCGAGCACGAGAGTGTCCACCTTGTCCGTGAGGTTGGCCCTGCACGAGGAGGCGTTTGCGCCCTCATTGTCGCACTCGCGTGCGTGCTCACGTATGTTCTCGGAAATCTTGAGCTGGTTGCGTATGCACGCCTCTGTCGCGCTCATCGTCGGCATGAAAGGGCACTTGTTTATTGTGCGGTAGCGCGCCATGCATGAGACCTGCTCTGTGCCGTTGAGCTCCTTGCACACGTTGGCCATGCTGAAATCGCCAGGGCTTGCATTCACGCCCCTCATCATGCCCATTGTTATGTTCTGCCTGCACATCATGCGCTCGCGCATGTCCTCATCACTGTCGCACCTGGAGTCGTCCCACTTGTCATCGTCGTCGGTTTCATTGTCGTCGTCATCAGATGATTTGTTCCACCTGCTGCTGCCGGAGGGGCTGCTGGAATCGTCAGAGGAATTGGAGTCGTCATCAGAAGATGAGCTGGAAAAGCCCATCATCGCCCTCCGCGAGTCATCAACTCCTGTATCATCTGCGCCCTTCTCGGCAAATGCGAATGCAAGAAGAGCCAGAACAAAAATTACGCCTAACATGAGCTTCATATGCCCACCTCGCAAAGATTTCAGGGGCATGTTTTATATAACTATGTTATAGGTTCGGCCTTCCCTGCGCCTTTTTATATAAGGGCTGAGATTTGCACGCATGGCTGAAGAAGAGGAAAAAAGCAAGGAGGAGGAAAAGGGCGAGGCCTCCATTTCAAAGAAAGAAAAGCCAAGCGTAGCCTCGCGCGGAATACCGTCGGGGGATTCCCTTTACCTTCCATCGCATTACTCAGGCGAGCTGCGCGCATTCCAGGATAAGGAAGAAAGGCCGATGAAGTTCATGTGGAAGCTCGAGGAGGTCATGAATTTCGTTTTCCCCAAGAGGTACCAGGCCAAGTATCACGAGGTGGCGCTGGCATTCATGAGCGAGATGGAGCAGAAGCTTGAAATGGGCGGGAAGGAAGTTGGGGCATTCATTGCTGCGCATGGAATTTCAAAGGCTACTTTTTACAACCGCGTGCTTCCTCGTTTAAAACGCGTGGGCATGCTGAAAGTTGAGAGGGAAACAATAGTGGCTCTGGATGGAAAGAGAAAGTTCAGGCCAATGAAAATTTCGCTGAGCAAGACTTTTGGGAACTATTTGGCGAAGATTGGCGAGAGCTGGCAGGCCCTTGTTGATGACGCTCGTTCTAGGAAGCAGTAAGTGGAAAACTCAGGGGCTAATAGTTGTCTGCAAATCGCCAACTGCAAGGCGCGCATTTCCTGTTGTGCCTTCGCCCTGCTCCGAGTACCAGAGGTATAGTTTGCCCCTTACCCTGTCCCCTACATTTGTGTAGTACGGGCCTGAAACGTCATTTTCGTCCTTGAGGCAGCCCATTGCATCAGGGCTCTGGTCATTGAATTTTGCCTGCACGCCAGGGCCCATTGAGCCAAGGCCGCCGCCATCGCACGCCTGCACTGCCTGCCCTATTATGGCGCCGGTGTCTGTTGTGGCGCCAGAGCACCTGATTTGGCAGACGCTTATCTTGCTTCCAATAGTGTTCTGCAGGTTGAGCTTGATGCCTTCAGATGCAGATATGCCGGCGCTCGTGCACATCAGGCCGACCTTGAACCTGCACTGGTCAGGTATGCGCTCCTGCAGGTCGAAAATGCCGCCGCCCGAAGTGGCCGCGCCTGTAGCGGGGTTATATGAAGGGGCATTGAACACTCCGAGATAGAGGAGCGCTGCAAGCACTATTACGATTGTTATCACCAGCGGTATTGCAAGGGTTGCAAATGCCGCCTTCAGCACGCTTATCTGGTGCAAATCGCGTATGATAACTATCTCCACAAAGAGCAGGTAAAGTGCTATTGCCAGCACAGCCAGTGCGCCGACGCAGGGCGCGAGCTGGAGTATTGCGGACAAAGTCATTACGGATGTCGGTATTGCCATCAGGTAAAACTGGTCAGCAAAAGAGCCCTTGCCGCCCAGCATGCGCGCAATTGCGTAAATTATTCCCTGCAGGATGAATGCAATTATGATGGACATTATCGGGACTGCGATTATCAGGAAAAGCCCGTACAGGCCGCCGAAAACCAGCAGCCCGCTTCCGCCTGCTGCGGCAAAAGAGCCGAAGAGGGCGAGCTGGAGCACTGCTTGTATTGCTGCCACTATGAACGAAGAGATGAGTATGAATTTGGCGCCTTCCTTGATGCCGCCCTGCCCCTTTTTCCGCGCAACAAGCTCTGATGATTTCACGCAGAGTTCTGCATTCTCCTTAATCCATTCCAACATTCAGGCCACCCCACAGAGCTGCTGTTCCTATGAAGAATGAAAAATCAAAAGGAAAAAATAAAGAAAAAAGGAAGGAAAGGGGCGCCTTAGTAGGCGCCGCCTGCTGCACTGGCGCCTGCAGCGCCGATGCCAAGTGCCGCCAGCATGGCAACTATGAATGCCATGAACAGCACAAAGGCAAGTATCAGCAGTATCACGATTGGCGTGAGCACTGCAACTGCAGCCTTCACTGTGCTTATCTGGTGCAGGTCGCGCATCACAACTATCTCAACATAGAGCAGGTACAGCCCGCCCACTATTGATATGAGTGCGCCGAGGCATGGAATCACGCCAAGCACGCCGATCAGCAGTGAGCCGGTTGCAGTTGCAAGCGTCACCAGGTAGAACTGCTGCGTGAATGTGCCCTTGCCTCCGAGCAGCTTTGCGACTATGTAGACAATGCCGGAGAAGATAAGGGCAGCTATTGGGACGAATATTGCGCCCATTATGGCGCCGACCACAAGCCCTGATGCAGCTGCCGTCATGTTGAATGAATAAAGGCCCTGCACGAACGAGCTGACTGCCATAACCACTGCGCCGACTATTGCCATGAGGATGATGGGCTTGACAAGGTCTGCCTTTGACTTCAGCTTCACTGCATCAGAAGGCTGCTTTGCCAGCTCCAAACTCTTTTTTAACAGATCTAGAACCACTAAAACCACCTCTCTGCACGCCTATCTCTGGGGCGCTTATTAAACTTTCCCCCTCTGCTTCGGCAGGAGACGTAGGTTCAGTATTCCTCGAAAATGAAGGCTGCGCAGAGAAGCATGAGGGTGACAAAGCCAGCCAATATTGCAAGAGTGAGCAGGATGTATGCAGTCTGGAGGGCGCGGAAAGTGGCGGCCATCTGCGAGCGCGAGGAGGCAACTGACTTGCGGTACTCGCCTAGCTGCACTGTAAGCTCGCCTATTTCCTGCGAGGTCGAGTTGAGCGAGTCCGAGAGCGAGTCTGCATTGTAGGCTGCATCGCGCATGCTGGTTGCAGAGGAGCGGAGGCGCGTTGAAACCTCGCCAAGCCCGCCCACGCCGCCCATTGACAGCAGCGGGCTTGCGCCGTCGAACACAAGCGCAAGGTCGTCTGCGCTGCGCGAGTAGATGAACAGCGCCTCGTGGAAGTTGCCAAGCATCTCGCGCGGAGGGCCCTGCAAGGTATCGCCAGTCTGGGAGCCGATGTCCTGCGCTGAAACTAGAAGGAGGTCCAGGTCGCTGAAGCGCTCATCAAGGTCAGAGCCCATTGCGCTAATCTGGGGCGCCAGCACAAAGTAGGCCAGTATTGTGAAGAGTGCGCCGACAAAGCCTGCGCCAAGGCCTGCGAATGCGAAGAAGTGCCGTGCCCCAATGCCCTTGCCCATGCCTTACATTAGGGAGGAAAGGAATAAAATGAAAAAATAGAAAGAAGGGGCTTGCGCCCCCTGGATTGCTTACTTCTTCTTCATGCGGCCGAGGAATGTTGTGAAGTCGCTGCCCCTGTCCTTTGCAGCAGCTGCAACAGAGTCCTTCAGGCCCAAGCCGAATGCAAGGCCGATTGCCAGGCCGATTGCCAGTGCAGCGCCGTACACAACGCCGTTGAAGAGCGTTGTGAGCATCACTACAATAGCAGACCTGCCGAGCGTGCTGAACGCCTCGACAACAGCAAGGTATACGATGAAGCCCTCAACTGCCAGCGCCATCATGCCGGAGAAGAGAATGCCCTTCGCAGCCTTTATTCTGTCGCCGACGTAGTCGCCCAGTATCAGGCCAGTCGACAGTATTATCACAGCCCAAATAACGCTGCCCATGAAGGCAACGAAGTTCGCTGCGTCCATGCTCACGCCCTGAACATTGGCAAAATCAGCGCCCCACTTCAGGAAGAGCAGGAAGACAGAGAGCTTCACCAGCGTTACCAGCACTGCAACAGGCGATATGCCTGCAACTGAGTCGTGCAGGTCGTGGTCCCTGAGCCATGCCTCAAGCTTCATGCGCTTGAATCCATATTTCACAAAGCCCCCTACGAGCTCTGCAAAGAGCGGGCCAAGCAGCACCAGTATTACGCCGAACACGACGTTCTGGTTCTGCGTGTACCACATAATGAAATTCGATACCATGTCCACCATTC
>JBAZVU010000026.1:10086-11292 GCA_041660725.1 Candidatus Micrarchaeia archaeon
ATTGTGCCTAGCTTTCAAGCTACTGGCAAACCCCCTAGTATGGGAGGTTGATAATTTGCCGGCTATTTAAAGGTTGGTATTGAGGCACGGCAAATGACGAACATACTTAGATGCAGGGCTATTTACGGCGTGGGCTGGCAGCCTTTTTGCGCCAGAAATAGAGCTCAACTGCCTCGTACTGCTCAGGCGTGAAAAGCCCGTAGCCCCGCTTCTGCTTGAGCAGGTCCAGTGCTTTTGGCGGCTCATGGCCTTTTGAAACCAGATAGCAGGCAAGCATTGTGCCCGTCCTGCCGATGCCAGCATGGCAGTGCACAACTGAGGGCTTTTTCTGCGCCCACATCCTGTCGACAAATTGCACGAACGAGTCTATCTGCTGCTCGCCCGGCGCAGTCATGTCCACTATTGGCATGTGCAAGTAGCTGAATTTCTTGAGCACTGGGCTCGAGAGCTTCTGCTCCGTGAGCGTGATGAGGGCGCGCACGCCCCTGCTGTGCAAATAGCCAAGGTCCTCGTCAATGTGGTTGTACCTGCCCGGCAAATCGCAGCCAGCGAGCTTGTTGTCCAGAAGCCAGGAGAAATTGCCAAGGTATTTGTAGTCCATGCTCTCGCTCTTTGACGACGATAAGTTTATATTGGAAGCGGAAAAGAACCTAGCAGGACATCATGGAGGTGTTCTTAATGGGCAAGGGAATATTGTATACAATAGCGCAGGTGCTTCTGATAATAGGAGGCATCAACTGGGGCCTTGTGGGCTTGGGCGGATTTCTGGGCAACAGCTGGAACCTCGTGGACATGATTTTCGGGGTTAACAGCGGCCTGGCGAACATCATATACATCATAGTGGGCATTGCTGGCCTGTATGTGGTATTCGGCATGACGCAGAAGGATTAGTTTTGTGCGGGGCCTTTTGGCCCCTTCTATTTTTTCCTTAATTTTTTCAGCACTATTTAAGGAGGTCTGAAAGGAACATTGGTTCCTTTCTTACCCGTAGTGCGAGCCATCTGCAGTCTTGGTGGTGTTCTTCACCTTCTCGAAGAGCCTTTCAAAGGTCTTCTCCGCGTCTCCAAGAGAGCCGCCCCTCACTTCGAGGTGGAAGTCCTTGCCTGCTGACGAGAATGCTATGCGCACTGATGTTGGCGCCTTGGGTTCGTTTTGTTTTGCCATGTTTGGCTATTGACGGCAAAAGAAATATAAAGCGGTTATTTG
>JBAZVU010000027.1:0-11001 GCA_041660725.1 Candidatus Micrarchaeia archaeon
GCGCTATGAGCATGCGCTGCTGCCCGTCGCTGGTCTTGACATTCATGAGCAGAGCAGTCCTTGCCGGGTCGTCAATGAAGCCTATTACCTCGCCGCCGACAACGCCTTCGCGCTCCACTGCATCATAGCCGCGGAACATCACGTCTGCCTTGAAGCGGTGAGATGGCCTGCGGTAGCTCGGCGAGCCTTTTCCGCGCCTTTGCGACCTCAGTGGTTTGCCCATTCAATTCACCTAAGCTATCTTGAGTTTCGCCGCAACGTCGTCAGCCGAGAAGCCCGGCGCGAGCTTCACGAACGCCTTCTTCTTGCCGTCAAGCGTGATGAGCGTGTTCACGGCAGCTACCTTGACCTCGAACATTTCCTCAACTTCCTTCTTTATCTCAGCCTTCGTGGCCGCCCTCTCCACGAGGAATATCAGCTTGTTGTCGCGCTCTATCATTGCGACAGCGCGTTCAGTTGTGAGCGGGTACAGGATAGCCATTTTTTCACCATGCCTTGAGCTTCTCTATTGCACTTGCGCTGTAGAGCGCGAGCCTGCCTGCGTGCGCGCCCGGCGCCAGCATCTTTGCTGAAATCTTGTCAACAGTAATCACGTCAACGCCCGCAATGTTGCGGCCGCCCTTCACTATGCCCTTGTCCTCGCCCACTATTATTACGAGGGACTTTGGCCTGCGCGTGCCTCCGCGCCTGTTCGCCATGATGCCGCTCACGTGCTTGCCCTTCTGCGCCCTTGCCATGTCCAGCGAGAAGCCGAGCTTGCCCAGCACGCCCACGACGTCCTTTGTCCTTGCCATTGCCTCGAATGAATTCTCGACTATAATCGGGTATGACTTGATGCCCTTCAGTTTGTGGCCGCGGCCCTCAACTACCTCGCGCCTTGAACTTGCTGCCAGCGCGCTTCGGATTGCCTTCTTCTTTTCCTTCTCGTTGATTTTCTCAACAAGAATCTTGTTGACGTTCGGGGGGAATGCCCTGCGTCCGCCTACGGCGAAGGGTATCTTGCGCACCTTGCCGAAGCGGCCCTTTTGCAGCTTTTCGCGCGGAAGCCTTGAAATGCCGTGGTTCTTGATTGAGCGGTAGTCCTCTTTCCTGCCCCTGTACTCAGCGCTTGTCTGCAAGCCGGCCATCTTGAATGCTGCCTTTGGCTGCAGTGTGAGAGTTTCCTCTGCAAGCACAGCGCGCGCTATCAAATCGCGCCTTATTGGCTCGTCGAAAAGTGCCGGAAGCTCGACGCTTCCGGTCTCGACGCCCGCAACTGAATAAATTTTTGCCTTGGTCATGAATATCACTTGCTATCTACTGGCCCTGCCTCGAGGTGAGCGAAACATAGCGCACTTCGGGCTTCTTCACTGTTGCAGGCGCGCGCAGCCCCTTCCTCAGCCTTATGAGGCGCTTGACTGGCCCTGCAATGGAACCCTGCAAAAGAACATAATCACTCTTGAGAACGCCGTAGTGCATGATGCCGCCCTTGGGCGTGACTTCGACGGAGTTTGTGCCGGATTTCAGCACGCGCTTGTTGTATTCAGTGCGCCTGTGGAAGCCCATCTGCCCTGCCATGGGCACAGTGTACATGACCTTTGCAGGATGCCACGGGCCAAGAGTGCCGACGTGCCTGCGCTTGCCTGTTGCCTTCCTGCGCTGCTGCGCAACGCCGAAGCGCTTCACTGCGCCCTGCCAGCCCTTGCCTTTTGTAACTGCAATAGCGTCAACATATTCGCCTTCCTTGAAAACATCAGAGAACTTGAGCTCCTTTCCGAGAAGAGTCTTGCAGAAATTGAATTTTTCCTTGCCCGTCTTTCCGCCCACCGCGATTTCCATGCGCACCGGCTTCTTGCTTCCTGTTGCGGACGCAGGCGTTGCATAGACCAGAAGGGTTGCATCTGAAATCGTGTCAGCATGCTTATCTATCTTGTCAGATGCAGGCTTTTTGGAGAAGTGCACTGTCTGCAGGATCTTGTCATCAGTTGTAATCACGTCGCCGAGCGCGCGCTTGCCGCCGTAGCCTGCAATGTATGCGCGCACGCCGTAAACAGTAAGCGGTGGAACTTCGAGAATTGTTGCTGAGGTTGAAATTTCAAGGCCCTTGGAAGGAGAAGTTGTGTCGTCAACAAAGGAAACAGAAGTCATGCCTGCCTTGTAGCCTGCAAAGCCCAAGGGTGCGAGTGCATCCTGCTGCGACCATGAATTAACTGTCGGCACTAGCGAAGACGCGCGCTTCCGCGGCCTAAATGCAAGGGAGCCCCTCTTATGGCCCTTAAGGTGACCCATTTAAAACAACCCGAAGATTTGCCAGCCCGACAGGGTGGGTAGTGTCTTCAGATTTTGCTTCTACAGAAACTTTCCGTCAGAAACCAGACGAAGAAGTAGCCTAATTAGGAGGGTTAGGATTTAAATACGTTTTCCACCCTCTCAGGGCCTTATTTCCCGCCCCTTTTCGGCCTTGCGCATGCCTTTCGCCTAGGCTTAAATAGCAGAAAAGGCATATGAAGTGGGCATGAAGGCTGCTGCCAGGAGCAATGGGAATGGCCTGATTGCCGGCACTATTATAGCGCCAGCGAAAGCAGCGCAGAACGGAAAGCTTGCGCTTCCTACATTTTTCAGGGAGCCTGCACTGGATTTGTGGAAACAGGGCGATGCCAAGGTAATGGCGGACATAGAGGCATTGAACAAATTCTGCGAGGCTGCGATGCACGAAGCAATTGCAGAGGCGCAGAAAGGCATCAAGGCGAGGCGGAGGCCGTTCGGCGCTGTGATAGTGGCGCCTTCGGGCGAGGTAATTGGGCGCGGGCACAATACGATGAACAGGAAGGCCACTAGTGGAAAATATGCAGAGGAGAATGCATTTGAGTCCGCGCTCTCTGCTCTGGGCAAAAGGGGCAGGAAGGCGAAGGACCTCGAAGGCTGCGCGCTTGCATGCACGTGCGAGCCAACGCTCCAGGACATGTGGAGGGCGCACCAGCTGAAAATTTCGCTTGTAGTGTTCGGCGCAACTGCCGACGATGCGCTAAGGGCCGGCTTTATCAAGCCAGAGGCGCCGCCTTACATTGCTTCTGAAATATTTGAGAACATTGCGCGCAAAGGCTGGGTGCTGAGGGATGAGTGCGCCACTATGATGCACGGATGGAAGGAGAAAAGAAAGGGAAGGAAATAGCTACTTCTTGCGCTGCTTTTTCGCAGCAGGCTTTGCAGACGGCCTGCCATCGCCATTCACAACCTTCTCGTAAATGCCAGCCTGCAGGTAATAGCCTGTGAAGAGGCTGAAGGTCGAGATGAGGAACTGGAAGCCGAAGAGCAGCGCCACTGAGAGGATGCCGAGCGCAAGAGCGCCGCCGAAGCTGTTGAAGGACAGCGACGCAAGGAGCGCAATTGCAGCCACTATGCGTATCAGAGTCTGGAAGATGAAGGACACCACGCCCAGCACCACCATCCAGAAGAGCATGATTGCGGCGTAGATTGCGAATATTGGCCATGCCTTGCCTTCGGTGAGCTTTGAGGAGGCGCTGATGGACTCTGATGCGCTCGTGTTCTTCACCAGGTAGGTGGGGTAGGAGCAGGAGAGGCGCACTGAATTGTATAGTACTAGTATAGTATATGGGAAGGCAAGAAGCACTGTAAGGAGCCAGATTAGGGGCATTAGTATGCCGAGCACTATCGTGGCATAGAATGCAATGGCCAGGGGCATCCACTTCTTCTCATTGAGGCTGAGCGCAACGTACACGCTCTTCACTATTGTGAGCCAGACGTAGCGCAGCGCTGCATTCCACGTCCAGTCAATTGTCCTGAAGCCTTTTGCCTTCAGCGCCACGATGAGCGGGCGCACGCCGTAAAATGTCGAGATGACCAGTGAGATGGCAAGGAGCACGATGCCGATGAACACGCCCACCATGCCAAGGCCTGCAAGGAATGCAAGCTTGCCGCCGGTGGTTGATGCAACGCCGAGCATTGGCAGGAAGATTGAGGCTGCAATGAGCAGGCCGCCGCACATAACCAGGATGCCGGTGAAAAGGATGGCAAGGAACACTGTGGCAAAAAGCCGCCACTGCGCCCTGTCGCGCACCCAGCTGTAAGTGAACTTCCCGATTTCAAGCACGTTGTTTTCGATGTTCATGCACATTACTGGCCTCTCTGAGTTTAAAAATATATGCTGAGATTATTCGGATTGCAGACGGTTGGAGATGCTTTTATGGATAGGAATTTCGCCTTGGAGTTTGTGCGCGTTACAGAGGCAGGCGCCATATCAAGCGCAAAGTGGATGGGCCGCGGGGATTCGCACGCTGCTGACCATGCTGCTGTTGAGGAGATGAGGGCGCGCATGAACTCGCTTGAGTTCGAGGGGAAGATAGTGATAGGCGAGGGCGAGAGGGACGAGGCGCCCATGCTTTTCATTGGCGAGAAGGTCGGCATGGGAAAGGGAGATGTGCCCAAATTCGACATTGCAGTTGACCCGCTTGAGGGCACCACTATTACTGCGAAAGGCCTGCCGAACGCGATTTCTGTCCTTGCAGCAGCGCCGCAGGGCAAGCTCTTGCATGCGCCTGACACTTACATGGACAAGATTGCAGTCGGGCCAAAGGCTGTTGGCGCAATTGACATTGACGCGAGCGTGAAGAACAACATACACGCAGTTGCAGCCAAGCTTGACAAGGCGATAGAGGACATTACAGTTGTGATTCTGGAAAGGGACAGGCACAAGGAGCTGATTGACCAGGTGCGCAAGACTGGCGCGCGCATAATGCTGATAGGCGACGGCGATGTTTCGGGCGCGCTGGCGCCCTCGCTGGAGCACTCGCCCGCCGACATTCTGATGGGCATTGGCGGAGCGCCTGAGGGCGTCATCGCTGCTGCTGCGCTCAAGTGCCTGGGCGGGGACATGCAAGGAAGGTTCAAGTTCAGGAGCGAAGAGGAGAGAAAAAGGGCAAAGGACATGGGCATCAGGGATTTGGATGCAAAGCTGAAGCTGGATGACATGGCAAAAGGGGACACGCACCTGTTTGTTGCAACTGGCGTTACTGATGGCGCGCTGCTGAAGGGCGTGCGCTTTACCAGCAGCGGCTGCGAAACCCACTCGCTTGTGATGAGGTCAAGAAGCGGCACCATCAGGTTCATACATGCCATACATAATTTCCACGTGAAGAGGAAGAAATGATTTTCAGGGGGTAGATTCCATGGCTGGAAAGAGTGCAAAGGCTGATTTCGAGAAGAACTTTTCGAAGATTGCAAAGAATGGCAAGGTGATGCTCTGCGCAATGGACCAGGGAATGGAGCATGGGCCAAGGGATTTTGACAGCAGGAACATCAATCCTGACTATGTTTTTGAGATAGCTGACAAGGGCGGCTTTACTGGCATGGTTGTGGGCAAGGGCATTGCGTACAAGTATGACTATTCCAATAGGTACAAGACTCCGCTGGTGCTCAAGCTGAATGGCAGGACAGAGCTGCTGCCAAAGGACGAGGTGTACAGCGCGCCTCTCGGCACTGTGAAGGATGCTGTGAAGCTCGGGGCAGCTGCAATCGGCTATACTATATATGTAGGCTCGCCGCGCGAGGCAGAAATGTTCCGCGAGTTCTCGGTTATTCAGAGCGAGGCGATGGATTACGGCATCCCCACCATCGTGTGGGCTTATCCGAGGGGCAGGAATGTGCCTGATGAGAAGAAGCCCGAGATAATAGCTTATGCTGCCCGCGTTGCCCTTGAATTGGGCGCGGACATTACAAAGGTGAATTATACTGGAAGCACTGACACTTTCAGGAAGGTCGTGCAGGCAGCGCAGAAGACTCTTGTGATTTCAAGCGGCGGCAGCAAGCAGAAGGATGATGAGTTCATTGCAAAAGCAAGAGAGGTGATGGCTGCAGGCGCAGCTGGCTTTGCAGTTGGCCGCAATGTATGGCAGAATTCGAATCCTGAGAAAATATCCGCTGAGCTGCGGAAAGTAATTTTCGGCTAGGCTATTGGCGGGATTGCGGTTATTAGGCGGGGGTTTTATCATGGAACTTGGGAAATTGAGGGAGCACATACCGCTTTACAGCGACACTACCGGGGCAACTATGGGCCACATCGACGTGCACGAGAACGGCGTGAAGATTGCCGCCAATGAGCAGACCTACTTGTGCCCGCTGGATTATGTGGAGAGCATTACTGAGGAGAGGGAGCTGGCGCTGGGCAAGATGCAGGCGCACATGGTGTTCTACGAAATCATGGGAATGAGGCACGAGCTGAAGTTCATAATTTCAGTTGTGCAGCTTGCGACGCTGAGAAGGATGTGCGGCAAGGACTGAGGGTGCTGGCATGAAATTCAAGACTATTGATGACTTTGACTTCAATGGCAAGACTGCGCTAGTGCGCGTGGATTTGAACTGCGCTGTTGACGAGAAGACGAAGAAGATAGCGGGCAGCGACAGGATAAATGCGCATGCAGTCACTGTCGAGGAGCTGGCAGGCAAGAAGGCGAAGGTTGTGGTGCTTGCGCACCAGGGGAGAAAGGGAGAGCCTGATTTCATTCCGCTTGAGCAGCATGCGAAATTGCTGGGCGAGAAGGCGCACGTGCCTGTCAAATTCGTCCCTGATGTTGCGGGCGAGAAGGCGAAGGCTGCGATTAAGGCAATGAAGCCTGGCGAAGTTATCCTGCTGGACAATGTGAGGTTCCTGGATGATGAGACAAAGGGAATGCCGCAGGATGCGAAGATAGTGGAGGCGCTCGGGCCTCTGGCGCAGGTGTTCGTTCTGGATGCTTTCTCAGTTGCGCACAGGGCGCAGGCTTCTGTTGTTGGCTTTGCAGGCGAGATGCCAGTTGTTGCCGGCAGGATAATGGAAATGGAGCTCACTGCGCTGAACAAGTTCGAGAAGCCGAAGGCGCCGGTGATGTTCCTGCTTGGAGGCGCGAAGCCCGAGGACTCGATGCCGATACTGGAGAAGTGGCTGGCAGAGGGAAAGGTAAAGAAGGCAATGACGTGCGGAGTGATGGGCAATTTGTTCCTGCTTGCAAGCGGCAAGAAGCTCGGGCCGAAAACTGAGAAGTACCTGGAGGAGAAGGGGGCGCTGAAGGATTTGAAAAAGGCAGAGGAGCTGCTGGAGAAATATCCCCTGAAGATTGAATTCCCGAATGACGTTGCCTATGGGGCAAATGGGAAGAGGGTGGAAGTGCAGATGGATGCGCTTCCTGCTGACGGGCAGGTAATGGACATTGGCGTGCTCACTGCAAAGCACTACATGAAGCATGTTGCAGAGGCGGGCACGGTGCTGATGAACGGGCCTGCTGGAGTTTACGAGATGGAGCTGTTCGGCCAGGGCACTGAGTTCCTGCTGCGCGCAATCGAGCATGCGCCGGGCTTCACCCTGCTGGGCGGCGGGCACACGCTTGCTGCACTGGACAAGTTCAAGATTGACAAGAGGAAGATTGGCTACATCAGCCTGGCTGGCAAGGCGCTCATTGAATTCCTTTCAGGCGACGAGCTGCCGGGCGTGAGGATGCTCGAGAAGTACGCTGAGAAGAAGTAAGGGCGTTCTATTTTTTACTTTCTGAGAAGGAGGAAGAGCACCACTACGACCAGCACGCCGAAGAAGAGCGTGGGCACGAGAAGCAGACCGAGGTCAGTGATGCGGTCGCGCGCATTGAATGCATTGCCGAACAGCGAGGTTGAGGCAAGGGTGTTTGCGAGCCTGTAATCGCCCTTGTCCAGCGCAGACTTTGCGGCATTGAGCCGCGCCTCTGCATCGCTGGTGTCCGCGCCAGACTGCTTTGCATCTGCAAGCGCGCGGGAGGCCTGCTCTATTTCACCGGACACTTCGAGCTTGGCGGAATCTGAAACTGGCGCTGGAAGAATGGTCAGGCTGCGCGGGTCGCTTTCCTTCACCTCATAGCCCGGCGCAAAGCAGGAGCAGTACCATGCGTGCTGGCCCACTGAGAGAACCTCGCCGTAAGTATGGCTTCCGCCTGCAGGCACTGCCCTGTTTGTCCTGCCGTCCATCATCAGGTAGCAGGTTGTGTTCTGCAGGGAGTTCCCGCGCGTGTCCGCATAGGTGCACGTGAACAGGGTGCTGGTGCCGAATACCTGCTGAGAAGAATAGGAAGTGGAGGCATCAAGCGAGGCGCGCGCTGCGACCACGTTGAGGCTCATGCTCGCATCCAATGCAAGAGCTGACTGGAGGAAAAGGAGGAAAGTGACTGCAAGGGCCGCCTTCATAGCGCTGCTTATGCACTCGCCCCTATTAAAAAGTATCGATAGGCGCGCGAGATGGAGTTGGGCTGGGTAGAAGCGGGGGCTGGGCTCGGCCTAACACTGCGTTGAATAGGTAATGTTCTGGCGGAATACGTAGGCAGGCGTGCCCAGAGGCACGAGGGCGCGCCAGAATATTGGAACCTGGTTGCCCACTGAAATGTTGCTGACATTCACGCTGCCCGTGGTGAGGGGCGTCCATGTGCTCCAGGCAGAAGAGCTGTCCGTGTTGTTGTAGTGGGAGCGGTCAACTGGCATTGTTTCTGCGAAAGTGTCATTGGCCCATATTGTGCCTGCAACATACACGCTCGAGTCAACAGTGCCCGTGTTGTTGATGCCTATTGCTATTGCGCTGGACTGTATGCCCACTTCCACGTCGCCAAAGCCCATGAGAGTTGTGTTGGCAGAGATGCCGCAGGTTGCGGGCACGAGGAAGATGGTGATTGTCTGCGAGCGGTTTATTGTTGCATTGGTGTAGTTGGTCAGGGAGCTCGTCTTGTTCGCTGAGAAGGTCCAGTTGTTGTAAGTGGTGTAGTTCGGCTGGCTTGTGTAGGGGGTGGAGTAGTCGAAGGTGCCGTTTGCTGTGAATTCAGTGAACTCGGTCATGGCGTTTATGTCTCCTGCGTCATTGGTGGTGCCGTCGAAGAGCGAGGCGCCCCCGAAGGCAGGCGTGCCGTTCATGCCTGCGCCTGGAACCGGGTTGTTCACGTTGTCGCGCACGCTGAAGTTCACGTACCACTTCACGGTGAGGTTGTTGTTTATGCTGAATGCGCCACTGCCCCACTCAATCAGGGTGCGGTCAAAGGTGGTGTTGGCAATCGTGTTGTTGTATGAGGGCGTTGTGGAGTAGACATGGTTCCCGCCGGCACTCGTGAGCGAGCTGTTCACTATCAGGGAGGCGTTTGCATTCGCGAACTGGAGCACGCGCGTTGTGGCGCCCCCGCCTACGATGGTGGAGTTGAACACTCTTGCATTCACGGAGTTGGTGATGTAAAGGGACACGCCAGGGCTGCCGGAAGAGCGGGCATAGGCAAGGTTCACCACCGAGTTGTTGGAGCTGCTGATTTCAAGGCCCACATCATTGTTGGTGCTCGCGGTGGAGTTGGAGATGCTGGCATTGTTCGAGAGGCTCAGGGTTATTCCCCTGCCGTTGTCTGAAGTGCCGCTGGAGTTCGCAATGGTGAGGTTGTCCGAGGTGCTGGCCATCAGGGCAGGGCCGCCGGTGTTGTTCGCGGTCGAGTTCGCGATGATGACGTGGTAGGAGGATGAAACCATTATCGGCGCGATGTTGAGGAAGTTGTCGCTCTTGTTGGAACTGGTGAAGAGTATGTGCGTGAAGTTTGATGAGCTGTTCACCAGGATGCCGTCCACGCTGTTGTTGTAGATGGTGTCGTTCAGGATGGTGCCGTTGGTCGCGCCGCCGGTGTAGAGCACGCCGTAGTTGAAGTTGCTGATGACGCAGTTCTTCACCGTGATGTTGTCATAGCCAATGTTCGCGACGCCCATGCCAGTGCCGTCGCCCGTGATGCTGAAGCCTGCGCAGTCCAGAGTGATGGCTTGCGCGCCTATTGTTATGCACGTGCCGCTTGCGCTGAGGGGGCCTGTGAGTGTCGTGTCAGAGGTGAGCGTGCCGCAGGTCGGGCCCGTGATGGGAGCTATGACTATTGTTATTGTGCGGCTCTGGTTGATTGTTGCATTGGTGGAGTTCTGGGTGTAGCCGTCCTTGGTCGCGTTGAAGGTGTAGTTCGAGAGGAAGGTGACGTTCAGGGTGTCCACTCCATTGTAGATGAATGTGCCGTTCGCGCGCAGCTCCGTGAGGTTCTGCGCTGCTATGCGGCCGTTCGAGCCCGTGAGCCCCTGGAACCAGTTCACATCCTGGCTGTCAGTGATGTTCACGCCCGCATCACCCTCCGCGTCGCCGGTAAGGTTGGTCACTATCGCATCCGCGAACCACACGACGGTGGCGTTCATTATCTGGTTCAGGAAGAACCCGCTGCGGTTGAGCGTGGTATTGATGAACAGGTAGTTGCGGTCCTTGTACTGCAGGTAGATGTCAGCTGCTGCATTCGCTCCGCTGATGGAGGAGTTGATGAAGCTCACGTTGCCTCCGAAGACAGTGCTGGTTGAATATATTGCATAGCCACCCCCGCCGATTACTGTGACATTCTCGAATACCCAGCCGTTCGCGCCGGTCAGCTCAAGGGCATCAGAGGCAGCAGCGCTGCCCGCTATTATCCTGTCGCCAGTGAAGTTAGTCTTGTTCACGTTGGTCAGGCCGGTGTTGACTGCATCATCGCCATTGCCGACTATTGTGTTGTTGGCGAGGAAGAACGGGCCGTCGGTGTCGTCAAAGCTGAATGCGAAGTCAGAGCTGCTGTCGCCCCCGTGTATTGTGTTGTTCACGAAGCGCGTCAGGCCAGGGTCGTACACACTGAGCATGGACACGCCGTCCGCGTTCGCACTGGAGATGGAGTTGTTCTCGAATGTGAGCTCGCGGGGCTGCGCCTGCAGGCCGCTGCCGGTGCTGGCGATTATCGTGTTGTTTGCAATCAGCGAGTTGTTGGAGGAGATGTCCATGCCTGAGATGCAGGGCGAGAGGATGTTCCCGTAGATGAAGAAGTTCGTGGAGCCTGAGGAGGTACTCAGGCAGTAGGAGCTGCCGCCCGTGACGCTCAGGTTGTTGTAGAGCACGCGTATGTTGTCCACGTCCCAGATGAGGCTCAGGCCTGCCTGCGCAGTTGAGGTTATGGTGTTGTACTCAATCGTGATGTTCAAGGGAACTCCGGA
>JBAZVU010000028.1:0-10922 GCA_041660725.1 Candidatus Micrarchaeia archaeon
GAATTCCTTCACTGCCTTGTAGACAAAAGGCGAGGAAACCTTGCTCGCATCATGCAGGCCTATTGAGACCTTCTTCCTGTTCCTGCCGAAAGTGTCGTGTATCTTTTCCTGCACTGCAATGAGGGATTCAAGCAGCGAGTCAGTGAGCTTCACATTGCGCGCAAGAGCCATCACGATGTAGGGCCTTGCACCCCGCACGCTCTTGTCTATTTCAAGCCGAAGGCCGCTGGGCTCTGCTGAATAGTTGCGCAGGCCTGTTTTGTGGCCAATGAGGGAGGATATTGCGCGTGCCATTCCCTCCTCGCTCAGCAGGTCAATGCGGTTGGGCGTGATGTCCACTGAAAAAATGCCGTTCTCATATGCGTCAACTGGCATGCCGAGCATCTCGATTTTTTCGCGCAGCTGCTCTGCTGGCAGGCGCTCGCCTATCAGGGCGCACAATTCCGATTCCTTGAATTTCACAGATGCCATGTTAGTCGCCAGCCTTGAACTCCCGCAGCCACTGCAGGTCATTAGTGTAGAATTTCCTTATGTCCTCTATGTCATTTGCAAGCATCAGGGGCCTTTCCAGCGAGAGGCCGAATGCAAGCACGGGGTATTTGCCCCAGAGTGGCATGCACACCTCTGGCCTGAAAACGCCTGCGCCCCCAAGCTCCAGCCACGCCTTTTTCTTCTCAAAGTAAACTTCCACTTCAACTGACGGCTCGGTATACGGGAAGTAGGAGGGCCTGAAGCGTATTTTCTCAAACCCAAGCTTCCTGTAGAATTCGCGCAGGAGGCCCAGCAGATTTCCAAATGTCGCCTTTTCCCAGAGAACTATTCCCTCAACCTGGTAGAACTCGGCAAGGTGCTTGAAGTCAACTGCCTCATTTCGGTAAACGCGGCCGATGCAGAAGTATTTTGCAGCCTCGCGAGCACGTGATTTTACGAGGTAACGCGCAGATGCCGCTGTAGTGTGCGTGCGCAGAACGCGCCTGAGCGATTCTTCAGGGCTCCACTTGTACTTCCAGCCTGCTTGGTGCGCTTTTGCAACCTTGTCCACTATCTCAGCTTCAGGCAGTTCTTTCTTGTCAGCAGCGCCCTTCACATAGAATGTGTCGGCCATGTCGCGCGCAGGATGGTCCTGGGGCTGGAAAAGAGCGTCGAAATTCCAGAAGGCAGACTCAACTGCAGGGCCTTCCATTTCCTCAAACCCAAGCTCGAAGAATATGCGCCTTATCCTGTCCTGCTGCTTTTGCGCAGGGTGCAGTTTTGCAGGATACTGGCGCGCCACTGGCGCAGTGAGATTGTAAGCTGCCTTCATTTCAGAGCCGTGCGAGAGTGCGCCTGCGCCGGCTGATGTGAGGAGCACAAGATGGTCTTTCTTGGGCTTGAGCTCTGTAATGAGGCCGCGCGAGACAAGCTCTTTTATCGCAGGGTGTATCACAGATGAAATGAAGCCGCCGTGCGCCTTCACCCACTCCAGCATCTTGCGCTGCTCCTCTGTCTTGCTGAGGGGCGAGGTTCCGGCTGCAAGGTTCCCTGCCTTGTCAATGATTATTGCGCCTTGTTTTTTCGCCCAGCCTATGCCTATTGATTTCTCGTCCTGCTCAAGCGCAGACATGGAAAGAGGGCCCTTTGCCTTCAGCTTCTTCACTATGCGCTCCTCTGGAAAGCCGTGCTGAAGGAAGCGGCTGCCTTCCTCGCTAAGCTCAGTCATGTGGCCTGCAAGCCGCTCGTCAACTGCAACATAGCCCTTGCCTTTCAGCAGCTCCACTGCCTTGCGCACTGCGTCTATTGGCAGGCTTGAGCTGTCGGAAAGCCTTTCAAGGGGCCAGGACTTCTCGGCAGGATGCTGGCGCCTGAGGGCGTCCAAATTCCGCAGTATCAGGATTTCGTGCTCATGCATGTGAATCACTTTTTCAGGAGCTCACTGTTGCTGCTCCCTGTAGCGGCGCAGCAGGATGGTGGAGGCAAGCGCGATTATGAGCATCACGATGAGCGCAAGGCCCTCGGTGGAGCGCAGCATGCTGACTATTGTGCTCTGCATTGTGCGGAAGAAGCCTATTATCTCAGTGCTCAGGTCGTCCTCGCGCGTGAAGCCCAGCTCCATCCTCGACAGAATCGCAGGCCCTGACCACTTCAAATTGGGCTGCCCGTGAATCGGGAGGGAGGTGCTTGCAAAGTAGTCCGGGAAAGGGTTGAGCTTCTGTATGACCGAGTCCAGCGGCAGGTGTATTGAGAGCTCTGTAACTGATGGAAGCACCACGTCGCCCTCCTCAGACGTGCCGAAGGAAAGCGAAAGCGGGTTGAAGGTGTAGTTGTAGGTGCGCGGCTTGTCCTGGCTCTTGGACATGAAGCTGCCGTAATAGGCGCTCGAAACGTCGTATTCTATGCGCACTATCCCGTAGCACGTGCCTGTCCAGGGGTTGCAGCCCTGCCGCCTCTGCGCGCGCACGCGCACATTGTCCAGGTGCGCATAGCGAGTGTCCATGTGTATGCGTATGTTCTCTATCGAGGTGACATTCTTCCACGCCGATATGTCGTTGAGCGAGAGCACGCGGTCGTAGAAATCCGAGGACTCGTTGGAGTCCATGTAAAGCTGGAACTCCTCGACAACGTGCGCAGTGGCGTCCTCTTTCACAGTCATGTCGAACTTGTGGTAGACCTGCTGGAAAGCTGCGTGGGCCGGCAATGCTAGCAGAAGCAGCACGGCGGCAGCCAAGAATAGCCTCATAATGGCGTTTTGAGGGCACCTTTTTAAATTTGCATATGCAATTTACGGACATGCGATTGACGTATATTGGGCACTCCTGCTTCCAGATGGACCTGGATGGCATCACCGCCTACACCGACCCGTTCTTCTCAATGGAGGAGGGGGACAGGAAAAGGCTGGTAAAGCCCGCCGTGACTCCTGACAGGATAAGGGAGTGCGATTTGCTTTTCATCAGTCACGAGCATTTTGACCACTGCGAGGTGGCATCAGTGCAGGAAATCGTGGAGCGCACGTATGCGCAGGTGGTTGCGCCGAGGCCCACGCTGGCAAAGCTTACAGTCAGCGAGAGGAGCAAGGTGGATGTGCGCGAGGGCGACAAGTTCGAGATCAAGGGAGTGGGCATCGAGGTGCTGAAGGCAGTGCACCCGCAGAGCGCCTACCCGGTCGGCTTCAAGATAACCAAGGGCGGCAAGAGCGTTTACTTTGCAGGAGACACTTACAAGTTCCCGACAATGAACCGCATAAGCGCGGACGTGGCGATAGTGCCAATAGGCGGCACGTACACCATGGATGCATTTGACGCGGCAAGCGCGTGCAACGAGATGCAGGGGCTGAAGTACGCAGTGCCCATGCACTACAACACGCATGACAGGATTCAGCAGGACCCGCGCGAATTCGAGCGCGATGTCAGAAAGGCAAAAGTCGTGATAATGGAGCCCGGAGACGGTTTTGAGTTCTAGGTTCCTTAGGGGTGAGAGAATGGCAGTGAACATAACAGGCATGCGCATTACCGCAGCCGAAGTGACGCGGGAAAAGAACGAAGTGCCGCGCGGAATTTCGATAAACATGAGCATCAATGCCGTGCGCCAGGATGGCGACCAGGCGGAGATAGTCTTCACATACCGCGCTGAGTACGCGGACAATGTGGGCCTGCTGAGGCTCGAGGGCATCATGAATGTCAAGCCTGAGAGCAAGAAGCAGCTCGACGAGCTCGTCAAGGGCTGGAAGGACAAGAAGAAGCTCGAGGACAGCTTTGCCGAGGAAGTGCTGAACAACATTAACTTCGCATGCGGTGCGCATGGGACGCTCATGGCGCGCGTTGTGAATTTGCAGCCGCCCATGATGCCGCCGAGGATAAGGCTGGACAAGACGGGCTCCGGCGCGAGCGCTGCCTAGATTTTTTTCTTTTCTCTTTCTGTTTTTTCTTTCCTGCTTTTTGTTTTCAATCTCCTACTTGTGGGGCCGCAGCGCATCCATGAACCTGCCCACTATGCTGTGCTGACGCTGCTTCTGTGAGCATTCAAGGCACACGTTCTCGCCGTCCGCAGTTACCATGCGTATCATGGCCTCCTTGCCACACCTGTCGCACACGCGTATGCCGTAGCCCTTTCTCCCGCCGCCGGGCGACTGGTCGCGCATGCACTGCAGGCATAGGCGCGTGCCTTCAGGCTTCTCAAAGCTCGCGCCCTCTATCTTGGTGCCGCAGCGGGCGCAGAAGTGCTCCTTCTGGAACTTGACTTCCTCCTCGTAGCATTTCTGGCAGAGCGTGCGGCCCAGCTTCAGGTTCGCGTCCTTGGGCGCAATGCGCAGGCCGCAGCGCGTGCATATGGCGCTCTTCTCGTCCGCGCGGCGCGCGCTTTCTGAATAGCAGTTCGGGCAGAGCATGCCGCGTGAAAAATAGTTCCCATCCCAGCTTTCTATTTGCGTGCCGCAGCGGATGCACTGTTCTGCCATGCCCTGCAATCTCAGGCAAATTAATTAAATGAAAATCAGCGCCTGCTGCGCTTCTTCGCGGGGGCAGGCTTCTGGCGCGCCGTCTTCCTTGCAGGCGCTGCTGCCGGCTCTTCTTCAGCAGGCTCATCCTCATGCTTCTTCAGGTATGCCTCGGACTCCAGAAGCTCGAGGTGCTCGCGCTCAGCAGTTGCAAAATCATCTATTGGCGGAGGAAGCTCGCGCACTGTGGGCCTCTTTGGCTCTGACGGCTGTGCGCTGGCAGTGGAAGCTTCATCCTGCACAGGCCGCCATGGCGGAGGTGCGGCTGGCTGGACAGGGGCAGGGGCGCTTGCCTGCTGGGACCTTCCCGCCTCGCCCTTTTGCAGCATGTCATTGATCAGGCCCATCATCTGGGCCATGTCCTTTGCGCCAAGGTGCTTCATTGTGAGCTCAAAGCCGGGCCCGCCGCCTGTCGTGTCCACGAAAATAGTGCCCAGGCCGAAGAATCTTTCAAGGAGGTCGCGGCGCGTGCTCACATTCGAGATTTTCGAGTAGGACACGACCATTGTGTGCTTTGTGAGCAGGCCTTCCGTCTTTACCAGCTCGCCTTCAGTGGCCTCATAGGTCACGGCATCGTGAGTAATCTTGATGTAAATGCCCAGCAAAAGCACGAACAGCAAGCCTGCCACGATGACTAGGAAAATGGCTCCTGCATTGTCCCAGAACCCCAGGTAGGTTGCAATGAACAGCACGAGGATGGCGAAGGCTGCCGCAAGGGCGCGGAGGACTTTCATGTAATGGGAATAGGCAGGCTTGCAAATCATCAGTCGCATTTTCTCCCCGCACTGGCTTCACAGTTCGGATTTAAAATGTTAGTTGGGGAAGTTCCTGCGTGGCAATGCCGCAGGATGCATATGCGCTCCTTGTTTATGCAGCATTCGCAATAGCCGTCCTGATACTGCTCGATGCGCTCATCAAGTCGCAGCGCAAGCTCTTTGTCTCGAAGAAATACGCGCACGGCGAGGTGACAATAGAGCTGCGCAATGGAATGGGCGAGATTGCGGGCGTGCGCGTGATTGACAGGCTGCCTGCTGATGCAGAACTGGGCGCGCTCAATGGCGGGAAGATTTACAGCAGCGCTGAGGAGAGAAGCGTCAGGTGGAACGTGCCGCTCCTGATGCCGGGCGAGCGCGCTGTTTTCAGGTATGGCCTGAGGACTTCTGAGAAAAAGCTGCCGGGCGCTGAAGTGAAGGCAACGCAGGCGCGGGAAATAAGGGCAAGAAGCGACGGCGTGCATCTCTGATTTTGTTTTAGTCCCTTATCATGGACAGGAAGACGATGAAGGCAAGGTTCGCAATTACAATTGCAACCAGCTGGGGCGTTATTGGCATGAGGTTGAGAATCGTGCTCTGGCCGAATTCAACTGCCTGGAAGAGCAGCAGGGATGCGAACATCACGAGCTTTGAGAACAGGATGCTCTTGGAGAATATGAGGCGTATGCCTGCGCCTACCATGAAGAGCATGAAGCCCACTGAGGCAGAGAGCACGATTGTGGATGAAGACAGGTAGGACACGCGGAAGAGGAAGAGCGCGCACGCCATTATCAGGAAGATTATGGTGATGAGGCGGAACTTCAGGTGCGGCAAATGGGCAAAATAGTCCTCGTCCCGTTCCCAGTCGAAGAAGTGCTTTTCCACTATAGGGCTTTGGAATGAAAGCAATAAAAACAGAGAGTGCGGGGGGTAGGATTTGAACCTACGAAGGCGCTAGGCCAGCGGCTCTTAAGGCCACCCCATTTTCCGGGCTCTGGTACCCCCGCGCCAAAAACCTACGGTTTCTGGCAACTTCCCTTACTATGTTGGCGGGGATTAAAATAGGCAATGATTTGCAGGCGAGCACCCGTAAGGGAAATGTATGAGAAACCGTAGGTTTCTTATCCGTACATGGGGCCTAACTTGCTCGTCTTCTGGTAGTCCTCGTGCGCGCCCTTGGCCTGCTCCATGAGCTGCTTCATCTTGTCCTCAATCAGCTTGCCCTGCTTTTCCAGCGCAGTGGTATCAACCTTGATGCTCGTGACGCGCGAGAGCGCCTCAAGCACCATTGCCGCGCCGCGCGGGTCCATGTATTCTGCGTGCGCCTCTGCAAGAAGCGAGATTGCCGGGAAGTTGCGCGTGGCACAGTCTGCAAGAAGAATGCCGCTCACGCCAGTCGTGGCGCCCTCCTTTATCAGCTCAATGCCCTTGCGCTCAAGCAGCTGCGAAAGCTCTGGCAGGCTTGCAATGCCATAGACATTATCCTGCTCGCCCTTCTGGTTTATTCCGCCTAGCGAGATTATCTGGCGCACCTTGTGCGCCTTGGCCCACGTATATATTTCCTGCGAGAGCGGGTAAATTGTGTTGAGAGGTATCACGAGCTCGGAGAAGAGCACTACAAGATTGTGCTTCTTGGACTTGTACATGCGTGTCGGGTGGAGCGGCCTGCCATTGTGTATTGAGGCTATTGGGGAGAACTTCTCGCTTACAACATGGCCGAAGGGTTCCATGTTGAGCTGCTCCACGAGGTAGCTTGCAGCCATTGTGCCGACGAGCCCGATGCCCGGGAAGCCCTCGATCAGATAAGGCGACTTGAGGTCATACTTTCCGGTTTCAATTATCTTGACAGTCATGGGCGTAGATTGGAGCCCACCTATTTTAAGCTATTGGCCAGGCGGCAGGCGCGCGCGGCTTTTTAATATTTGAAATGCCTAAAATGAATTGGAAGCGCAGTTGATTTTGATGGCAATGAAAATGGCTGGAGGAAAAGCAGGGCCGCAGGAAGGCACGGCTGAAGCCTCTGGCAGCTTTGACCACTTTTTCCGGAACACTGGAAGAATAATGCTGGCTGCACTGGAAAAATCAGTGGAGAGGCACAATGATGCACTCCGCGAAATGTTCATCAGGATGTATGATGTAAGGCTGGCAAAGGCAGAAGGGAGGGCAGATGGCGGGCTTGCTGAAGGGGCAAAACTCGCGGGACGCGCCTATTACACTGCAGTGGGCGAGATGTTCAGGAATGCAATGGACGCCCTGGCCTGGGGCGAAAGCGTGCCGATCATAGAGACAATGCACAATGAGGGGCTGCTGAAGTTTTTTGCAAAAGTGGCTGAAGACGGGAAGCTGGGAAACCAGAATGTGCTCCTGAGAACGCGAGAAGCTGCGTGGAAACTTGTTGTGGAGATAGTCGATGAGCAGGAGGCTGCGGCGAACGTATATGCCGGCCTGATAGCAGATGAAACCGGACAGTTCAAAGCAAGATATTGCGGCACTGGCACGGGCGAAAAACCCGAGAGGCAGTACCTCCAATTATTGACAGCCAGCGGGCTCAGGGCACTTTCCTGAGAAGGCCTAGGATAGCAGCGAGAAGAGAGAGTATTGCTGGGCAATTGAAAACACCAGCAGCGCGAGCGGTGCGAGGATGATGAAGTAGGGGAAGAAGCGGCGCCAGTTGCCCTCAACCTGCGCTATCAAAAGCGAGGATAGGAGGGCGTAGAGCGCAACGTAGAACTGCGAGGCTCCCTGCGCTGCCTCGAGAATTGTCCTTGAATTGGCCGCAGCACCGGCGCTTCCTATTGCAAATGAGCCCACATCCATCTGCGCAACTGCACGGAGCAGCGTGCCGAGTATGAAGGGCACGAAGAAGCCGCAAGCAAGAAGCGTGTACTTGTGCATTGACGCTGATGCAGTGCGCTCGCGCATTATGGCAAAGACTGAGAGCATGTCCTCAGCTGCCTCGCGCAGTGACGAATAGGCGCCGGAGCCCAGCGAGTAGCCGGCAGCCATCAGGCCGACTGCGCGCTGCAGGAGAACAGAGGAGTTGCGGCTGCCAATTGCAAGGAGGGCAGAGGGGAAGCTTGCGCCGGCGCGAGCTGCATTGCGCGCTTTCCTGAATTCCTCTGAGAGCGGGCCATAGCCAGCCTTGGCAAGCGAGTCGAGCACGCGCTCGGCAGAAGTTCCTTTTTCCAGCGAGGCTGCCTGCATGAGCGCATCTGGCAGAAATTTCTCAAGCTCTGCATTGCGGTGCGAGAGCCTGTGCTGGAGGTAGAGATAGTAGATGAGCGGGAGAAACACCAGCAGGAAAACTATCGGCAGGAGGAAAATGTAGAAGAGTGCGGCGGAAAGAAACAGGCCGAGAATCAGGAGAACTGCAAGCTGGCGCTTCAATGCTGCTGCATCTTCCAGATTTGCTTCCCTTGCCAGGAGGGAAAGCTCGCGCCCTGAGAAAAGGGGCGGCGCGGATGAGGCTGAAATGCCTGGCGTGAAGCTGAGGCGCGCATATCCAATTATGGCAAGGTCCATCAGAGGGAAGCCCACTAAGAAGAGGAGCCAGACCTGGAGAGGCGAGATGCTGAATGAGAGGAAGGATGAGCCGACTACAAGATAGGCAAGAAGGAGCGCTGGCACTATGCAGGCAGCTGAAATGAAGAGAATGGAGGCAAGAGAGAGCTTGGAGGACATTTCCTTCTCGCGCCCAAGCTGCTGAGAGATGAGGTCGTCTGCGATGCGCTTGAGCGGCTCGCCGCGCGAGCCCTGCTCGTACGCAGCAGCAAGCTGGCTCAGGGCGCGCTTGTAGGAAAGCGAGTCAACACGCTCGGCGGAGGATGCAATGGCGGTGCGCACTGAGGCGCCGGCCCTGATGTGCCGCAGGATTTCCGAGAATTCTTTTGAGCAGTAGTGGCCTTCCTTTGAGACGCTTTCAAGGCCGCGCTCAAAAGAGATGCCCATTCCCAGCTGCGTTGCAAGCGAGCGCAGGGCTATTGGAAGGTCGCTTTCAAGCTCCAGGCCGGCACGCCTTTTTGCAATTGAAGGGTAGCGGGTGTAGGCGAATAGTGAAATGGCAAGTGCGAGCAGGGCAATTGCAATTTCCTGAAGCGTATCATCTCACCTGAAGTCGAATTTCTCCTGCACGAACCTGCCCTCGCGCTTTTTCTTCCTTCTCTTCTCGCGCCCGTCCTGTATGCGCTCAAGCACCCTTTCAAAACGGGAGCGGAACATGCGCTCGCGGTGCTCTCCCAAGGACAATAGCACATAGAGGCCTGTCGAGACTCCGACAAGCATGTAGATAATAGAGAATATCTTGCCGGCCTCTGTTTTCGGAGTGAGGTCGCCGTAGCCTACTGTGGTAATTGTGGCTGCTGCAAAATATGCAGAGTCCAAATAGGCCCAGCCTTCGAGGAAGTGGTAGGCAATAATGGCAGTGACCAATAGCACTGCTATCAGGCTCAGGCCGTAAAGTATGTCCCTCTCCACGCTAGAAGATGGGGCGGAAAAAGTTATAAGCAGTTCAGCCCGAAGCAGCGGCTTTTGCTATTTTCTCGTACTGCTGCATGAGCTCCTGCGCCTTCTCGGGCGTCTTGGCCTCTGCAAATATGCGCAGATAGTTCTCAGTGCCGCTCGCCCTCACAATGGCCCACGAGTCGCGGTTGAAGTCCACGCGGATGCCGTCAAGGGTCGTCAGCTTTCCCTTGTTCCCCATCGCCTTTGCTATTTTTTCCATTGCAGGCTTCTTGTGTGCAGGCGCGCACTGCACTTTTGTCTTTGAATTATAGTATGCAGGTATTGCAGCGACGAGTTCTGAAAGCGGCCTGGAGCATGCGGCCTCTGCTATTTTGGCTGCTGTCATCAGGCCGTCCTTGCCGTAGCTGAGGGAGGGCCAGATTACGCCGCCAACTTCCTCGCCGCCCATCACCGCATTGAGCTTCTTCATCTCCTCGCTGATGTAAGGCGCCCCTACCTTGCAGTAGTGTATTTTGGAGCCGCGCACCTCGGCCAGGTCGCGTATTGCATTGCTTGTTGAGACTGTTGTGACTATTGTCGAGTTCTTCTTCGCCTTTGCAAGGGCCATTTTCTCGCAGAGAGCGAAAATCTTGTCGCCTATTATGAACTTGCCGCGCTCGTCCACGAAAACAACGCGGTCGCCGTCGCCGTCCCATGCAATGCCCATGTCAGCCCGCAGCTCCTTCACGCTTGCAATCAGGTCCTGTATGTTTGCCTCTGTTGGCTCGCTGTGCCTGCCCGGGAAGTGGCCGTCCTCCTGCGCGTTGAGTGTTGTGACTGAACAGCCCAGGGACTTGAAGAGCGCCGGGGCGATGCGGCCTGTTGTGCCGTTCGCGCAGTCCAGCACGAGCTTTGGCTTCTTCTTCCTGAATGCAGACGCGTCGACTGCTGCAAGTATTGCCTTTGTGTGGTCGCTGCAGGCCTCTTCGTATTTTTCAACTGGCTTGAGCTCATTCCATGCAGCGCGCTTGTAGCCGTGGCTCTCGAATATGCGCTCTATTTCCTCGCCGCGCTCCTTTGAAATTGCAATGCTCTGCGCATCCACGAACTTGAGAGCGTTCCACTCAGGCGGGTTGTGCGAGGCAGTAATGGTGATTGCACCAGCTGCCTTGTGCTTCAGAACTGCGAATTCCACTGTTGGCGAGGGGCAGATTCCGAGCTTGGTGACAGTGCAGCCCACGCTGAGAAGCCCGGACATCACT
>JBAZVU010000029.1:0-1209 GCA_041660725.1 Candidatus Micrarchaeia archaeon
GCTCTCGCCTGACGAGGCCTTGCGCATAAGCACCCAGCTCCTGCAAGTAGCAAAGGAGCTTCTGGAGCAGAAGCGCTCCATGTGGCACGAGCACTCAGACGAGTAGGCAGCCTTTTCACTGCACCCTTATCTCAGAGCCAGGGTCAGCCTTGCCCGGGTGCACTTTCTTCAGCTTCACTTCCAGCACGCCATTCTTGTAGCTCGCAGCAGCGCCCTCGCCCCTCACTTTCGCAGGCAGCTTGAGCACCTTCTTGTACTTCCTCTCGGGGTTGTCCACAACAATGTTCAGCACGTCGCCTTCCTTGCTCAGCCGCGTCTTGATGTCGTGCTTCTCCACGCCGGGCACTTCTGCAATCACAATAACCTCATCCTTCCTGCTAATCACGTCAACAAGGGGCTCGCGCTCGTCCGAAGGCGCGCCCTTTTCCTCTCCAGGCGCCTTCTTCACATTTCCGAACTCCTCCATCATCGGCTTTCCATCAGGCCCGATGCGCAGCGAGAATCCGTAGACCAGGGGCTTGCCCGGCCCGCTGGCCTTGTTTCCGCTCTCCATGTCCTTCATTGCATCCTGCATCATCTTCTCCATCATCTCCTGCATGTGCTCGAAATCCTCGTCGAAATCAAAGAACCCGAAAGGCCTTTTTCTCCTTGGAAACATTGCGCTCACCCCTTTCCCGAATTATGCCATTAACGCCTGCCTATCTCTTCCAGCCTTTAAATTCCTTGCTTCTGCCCGGCCTTGCAGCAGCCCACTGCACCTCGAAATAGCTCCTGAATGATGCAGCCACATCCTTGTTCTGGATGATGAAAGCAGACGGGCTCTCGGCCCACACGCTCAGCAGCAGCTTGTCCTTGTATATGCTGATGACAGCAGGCACTGACTGGTCTGCAGGCGCATACCTTATCTCCGTGAACTTCTGCTTCTCCCTGTCCGCGCCTATCGTGCTCCTTGCATCCTCGTTGAACACGCCCCTCATTGGAATCCTGCGCCTCACCCTCTCCTCATGGAAGCGGGCGACAAAGCGCCTGAACCTCTCTGCAATTGCAGGCGGCGGGTTCATGCTGAATATCAAATACTCATCGCCAGCCTTCATCGTTTCAAAAACATCATCAAAAGCGCTCTTCACGCCCTCCCAGCCCTTGTATGTCCGCGTGTCGTTCTTCCACACAAGCTCGAAATAGTTCCTGAAAGAGTCTGCAACCTCCTTT
>JBAZVU010000029.1:1219-10574 GCA_041660725.1 Candidatus Micrarchaeia archaeon
CTGGAAGCCATTCGGCGTCTCAGTCCAGAGTGTGAGCAGTATCTTGTCCCCGTAAATGTTCACTGCAGCAGGCATCACGTATTCAGAAGGCAGGTATTTCACTTTCGCCTGCCTGTCAGCTTCGTGCATCGCCCCTATGTCCCCCCGCGTCGCCTCGCTCACCATTATTCTCATCGGTATCCTCTTCCTGCGCCTCCTTGCCTGAAACTTCTCCATGAAGCGCAGGAATCTCTCGCCCCTGCCCTGAGGGCTCACATTGAACACCCTGTACTCGTCGCCTGGCTTCATTGTCTCCAGGATGTCGTCGAAGGCAGTCTTCATGCCGTCCCATCCTTCAAACACGCGCGCCACCCTCTTCTCTTCCTTTGGCGCAATTTTCTCCAGCCCTGGCAGCAGCCTCTTCACGCTCTCCCTCTGCGCCTCCAGCTCCTTTTCCTTCTCATCCAAATAGTCCAGGATTCTCGCAGGCCTGGCAGCCTCGAACTGCTTCACATTATTCCTAATGACATAGCTGGCCAGCCCCTTTTCCAGCAGCTTCTCAAGGCAGAAATAGACAGCAGACTTCTGCATCCCAGTTCTCTTCACAAGAGGGCCTGCGGTAGTCACGCCCGTCTCCAGCAAGGCCAGATAGCACTTCCTCTCACCTGCAGTGAGCCCCAGCCCTTCCAAAATTCCATCGTCTTTCATGCTCTTCTTCCCCCAGCTACCATATATAAATACAGTAGTCCAGCTACTGGTCTACTCTAGTTTATCTGCCCCGCCCGCCATATAGTTGAGCTAATTCTGGGGTGGGAAAATGATGAATGTTCGAAAAGCAGGAGTAGGTGCAGCCGCAGTCGGGGTGGCATTGCTGCTCGCAGCGAATCCAGCGCGCGCAGATGTAACTGCAAAGACAGACGCAGCCACGCGCACAGTGCCCGTAGCTGCAAGGGCAACAAGGCCCGCAGGCCTTTTCACTGCATCTGAAACACTTGTAGAGGGCATCAACACTAAGCGCATAATCTTCACTGAGCAGGCATGGAAGGGCCGCTTTGCCCTTGACCTCTCGGAAACAGCAAAAGGCCAGGACTATAGGCTCTTCTACGGCGTGCCAGCAGGCGATGGCATGACTCTCAGCCTTGCAGCAGGCAAAGGCGACTGGTGGGGTGTTGGCCTTGCGCAGGCGCTCAAGGACGGCCGCATTGTGATGAGCTACGAGGACTCGCCCACAAAGCAGGCAGTCATGCTCGCACTTGACAGGAAGATGAGCAGAAAATTCAACCTCTCAGCAAAATACGCGAATACAAATGGCACAAACACCCTCATTGCCGGCATTGACTACCAGTTTGCAAAGAAGTGGCAGGCAGGCATCTCAGCAAGCCTCTTCGAGGGCTTTGAGCCAGAGGGCATGAAGCCGAGCGCCTACCTGATGCGCCAGATTGCAAAAGATGTTGTTGCGGAGCTGCGCGTGAACAACATCGGCGGGCAGGAAACATACACATTCGCAGTGGACTTTGCGCTGAAGTGAGGTGTGAGAAATGATGATGCAGAAAACTACAGGGCAAATGCGCAAGGAATTCGTAGGTGTGCTGGTGCGGGAGCTCCACAAGCCAGCTGCGCGGAAGGATGCCAGAACGGCGTTCTTCAACTACGCGCTGGGCAAGCCGGGGCTCAACAAGGACCTGCCCATTGTCAAGTATTATTTCTCCAAAGGTGCCATGAAGAGGCATCTTGAATTTTCCAAAGCGCGCATCGATCTTCATAACAAGTGCGTAACGGAAGATGCATTCCGATCAACATTTGTCTCCGCCGCGAGGCTTGCTGCGGGCCACATGAAGCTTGCTCTGAAACTCGCTCGCCCGAAATTCATGGCCGCAGGATTCACGGAAGACGCATTCGTGGAATTCTCAAAGTATGTTTTGAATATGGTCAAAGCTCTCCGAACACTGGAGACGCCTGGCGACATAATGAGTGCGGCTCTCAAGTCCACTAGCGGCCATGTGGAGCTTGCAGTTGAATTGGCAAGGCCTGCATTCAGGCGCATTGGCATGACTGACAAGGAGATAGACCACCTCCCACTGGAAATCGCCATTCTAAACGACCCGACGCTGCTTATGATGCGCACTGCCTTCAGAAGCATGGAAAAACCAGAAACTGCCAAGGAGGAACAAGATTATGCGCGCGGCGCTTTGGAACGATTGGGCTATAGCCTGGAAGTGCTGCCTTCTCCAGCAAATGCCGAAAGCCAGGGCGGAATAATCATAGGACCCTCGATGCATATGTACAAAACCCGCTAGCCCTTTTTCCTTATCGTCGTGCCAGAGCACGCATTCCAGAACGGGTCCTCGCGCGGGTGCGCAAGAGCAGCGCCATCAACTGCAACCCCGCTGCCTTTGCCAACACTGCCAATGACACTCGCGTCGATTTTTTTGTTTTTCAGTGCAGTGATTATTTTTTCGGCGTCTTTTTTCGCAGCACTTATCAGCAGCGTGCCTTCGCTAATTGAAATGTACGGGTCAATCTGGAAAAGCCAGCAGATTTTCTCAATTTCCTCGCGCACTATGATGTCCTTCTTCCTCACGTCAAATTTCACCTTGCTCGCCTCAGCCATCTCGCACAGCGCGCCATACACGCCGCACTCAGTGGCATCGTGCATTGCGTGCACTTCCCCGGCACTGAAAGCAGTGAGCGCATCCTCAACAACGCTCATGTCATGGAAAATTGCATCACTCTTTTTCGCAAAAGCCTCGCCAAAATGCTCCACAACAGCTGGCCTGAAAAACCTCGACAGAAGGCCTGCAGCTTCAACAGCAGCTCCCTTAGTCAAAATCAGCGCATCCCCTTCCTTCGCGCCAGCAGGCGTGACATAGCTCTTGCACCTGCCCATCATCACTGCGCCGCCCACCATCGGGTAATTGCAGCCAGGATAGCGCGCAGTATGCCCTGAAATTACAGAAATGCCCAGCTCCTTGCAGGCTTCATGCGTCCACTTCCACATCTGCTCAAACTCCTCATCACTCATCTCCAGCGGCAGGTTCAGGTCAACGCACATATACTCGGGCTTTGCGCCCATGCACGCAACGTCGCTCGCGATAATATGCACGCCGAACCATGCCGCATCCTTCCAGCCCATCTCCTTTGCAATGTAGAATGGGTCAGTCTCAACTATCAAAAACTCCCCGCCAATCTTCAGCACAGCGCAGTCCACGCCGCTCTGAGGCCCCACTATTACATTCTTGCCCTCAAAAGGCGCGCCCAGCTGGGGCTTGATTACTCTCGAGAAAACGTCAGGCGAAATCTTTCCCATCTTCGGAAGCATGGCTGCTGATTGAGGGGCACATTATAAATGCATTATAGCTCGGCAGGAGACGTAATGAAAAATTAGAAATGCGGCCCTCTTTCCGTCCGAGCGGAAAGGGGTCAATTTCTCCGAAGGAGAAATGCGGCCGCCGGGATTTGAACCCGGGTTATAGGCTTTCTTCAGAACCCCACAGGGGGTTTAGAACGGGGCGGAGCCCCTTCTTTGGAAGGCCTAAGTCCTACCAGGCTAGACTACAGCCGCGAAAGAAACCTACGGTTTCTTTCAGACTTCCCTTACTATTCCTTTTCAGAACTCCCTTAATCATGCATTTTACGTTTAATTAGGCTTTCGCCGGCCTAGTCCTACTTCTTCTCCTCGTCTAGGCCCATGCCGTCAACATCCTTGCGCGCACGTTCCAAGTCCTCAGTCAGGAAAATCTTGTAAGTTTTCTCCTTGTACCACTGCACCACTTCAGCTATGCCCTCGCCTATCTCGCGCTTGGGCTCCCAGCCAAGCTCCATCTGCGCCTTTTCAATCTCAAAGCGCCTGTCAGCAGCAATTGCCTCCAAATAGGCAGGTATGAATTTGGGCTTCCTGCCGAAAAGCCCGAGCAGCCAGTTCATCTTCTTCAGCACAAGCATCAGGAAGCCGCCGCTCGCATGCAGTTTCGGCGCAGGCACGCCAAGGTACTTGCACGAGAGCTGCAGCGCCTCCTCCTGCGCAACTGGCATGCCCACAACATTGTAGACATTGCCGTCTATCCCGTCCTTCCTGCCTGCAAGCACGAGCGCACGCACAACATCCTCAACATGCACAAAAGGTATGTTGTTCTTGCCAGAGCCAACATAGGGCAGCCAGCGCCTTTGCAGCATCCTGAAAAGCGCGAAATAGCCCTCGTCAAAGCCCCTGCCGTAAACCATGCCGATTCTCAGCATCACAAAGGGCACGCCCCCGTATTTCACTGCATTCTCGCCAGCCAGCTTGGTCGCGCCATAATCATCAGTGGGCGCAGGCACATCAGCCTCGTGCAAGGGCTTGCCCCTCTCCACCTTCCCGTAAATAGCAATGCTTGACGCATAGACAAAGCGCCCCACTCCTGCCTCGTGCGCCTCCTTCACAATGTTCGCAGTGCCCCTGCCATTGATGGACTGCATCACCCCGCGCGAAGCAGTATAGCTCACGAGCGCTGCAAGGTGGAAAACAACATCCACATTCTTGCAGCAGCCTTTCAGCGTCTCGGGCTTTGTGATGTCGCCCACAACAGCCTCAACTCCTTTCGGCAGCTTGTCCGCATCCTGCTTTGTGCGCACAAGGCCGCGCACTGCATAGCCCTCGTCAAGAAGTTCAGCCACAAGCCTCGAGCCCACCTTTCCTGTTGCGCCTGTGACAAGCGCGAGCTTCCTGCCAGCGCTCCCGTTTTCCTCCTTGCGCTGCTTTTCAATTTTCCTTTTTGCAACTGCCATGTCACTCTTCCCTCGGCTCAATCTGCCCGTGCCCTGGGCACAATATCTTGTAATCCAGCTCTGCAATCTTCTCAAGGCTGTCGTGCATTTCTTCCTCATCCCCGCCCAGCAGGTCTGTCCTGCCGCAGTCGCCATCTGAGAAAAGCACATCCCCGCTGAACAGCACCTTATTCCTCTTCTCGAAAATGCATATGCTTCCGGGCGTGTGCCCGGGCGCGTGCAGGAATTCCAGCTCAAACACGCCCCACTTCATCGGCCTCATGCCAAGGGGCTCTGCCTGCGGCGGCACCCAGTAGGGCATCTTGCTGCCGAACTTTATGTCAGCAGAATGCAGCAGCGCCTTCCACTCCTTCTTCACTCCTTTTGTGTGGTCATAATGGCCGTGAGTCAGGAGCACGCGGTCAGGCGCATCCAGCTCCAGCTTGCCAGAGCCGGCGTCAATCATGAGCAGCCCCTCGCTGGATTCAAGAACATAGACATTGGAGCTGAGCACGCTCACGCCATTCCGCTCAGGGTATATGGCGCTTATGCCCGGCACAACCTCGTCGTATTCCACCACAGAACCACGCACGAATTTAACGGTAACTGCTTAATAGCTTTGCATGGGCGACGATGCGGAAATGAAAAAGAGGATAGAGGAAGTGCAGGAGAAATACGGCCACCTGCTCACGAAAGAGGCAGCTCTTGCACTTGCAAAAGTGGGCAGTGCTCACTCAGCTCCAGCCCTCACAGCCCGCATACTGCGCATCTTCAACCCCTACCTCTTCGAGAAGGCTGGCAGGAAGGGAAAGGTGTGCCGCGCTGAAATAGAGCTCCTGCCCCAGCGCGAGGCCCGCACCTTGGTTCTCTGGGATGCTGATGTTGACAGGCTGGGCGCTGAGCTCAAGGCAGGCGATGCCATCTCGCTCGCAGGCGCCTATGAAAAGGATGGCGAGCTGCACATCGGGAAAAAAGGCTCAGTTGTTCTGGCCTCAAGCAGCGAGGTAGCAGAAGCCCAGAGCCGGGTGGTTGCAGTTATACGCGGCCTGCGCGCCGAAGGCGATGTTCTGCACGCGACTCTTGAGAAGGATGGCAAGCTCGTGAAAGAACTTGCCAGGGGAATCCGCGCCCTCGAGCTGCTGGGCCTCAAGACAGCCCACGAAGGCATCTCATTCTACACGGTGCTGAAGCTGAAGCGCGACAGGCTGATTGGAAAAACAGTGAGCGCAAGTTAGATGGGCGGCATCTGGGGATCGTCCCCCTTCTTGCCGGCCATCATTTCCTTGGCCTTCTTCCTGTTCACGAGCACTGTAAGGGCGGCAATGCTGAGCGCAATTATGAACCCGACCATTATCACAGTCACGACCACGAGCGCATTTGTCTCCGAGCCCGTCAGTATGGTAAGCTGGTCCACTGCCTTGCCAACAGCCTGGTCAACAGACTGCACTGGCGGGGCCTCGGGCACTATGTAGGTGAGCGCTGGCGAGGTGTAATTGCCAAACTTGTCCACTGCAGTGAGCTGGTACCTGAATGTTGCCGGAAGCTGCTGCGCGCAAGGAATGGAAACCAGTGAGGTGGTGCCATTGGCGCTCACGAGCAGCTGCCTGCTCTCCTTCTTGTCGCTCACAAAGCCATAGGCCAGCGTGAGCGCGATGTCAGCCTGCCTTTCAAGGCGCGGGTCAGTTGCAACTGCCACTATTGAAATCTTGCAGCCCCTGTCAAACGTGTGGTTTATGGTGCGCACATTGGCCTCCAGCGGGTTGCGCCTGAACTCCATCACAATCGACATGTCGGGGCTGGAGCCGAATGTCACATTGATGCTCTTGTTCACGCCCATCACGAACGCCTGCACGCGCACTGTCTTGTTGCGTATCTCCTCGAACCGCGCACTGCCGTCGGGCTGCGTCTGCGCGCTCCTGCCCGGTATTGCAACGAGCGCGTTCGCAAAGGGCGCGCCGTTCTCGTCCACAATCGTAATGCTGAGCGAGTTGTTGTAATTCCCAATTGCCAGCAGCCTCACCTTGTTAGTGGGCAGCGAGAACCTTGCAGTGCCGAAGAGGAATATTCCCTTGGCAATGCTGTAATTCTGGGACTTCACGACCGCAGCTGCAAAGTCGCCGTAGGCAAGGCCTGCAGGCAGCCCTGCAGTGCCGTTCGCGGAAACCTGCAATGCCTGGCCTGCGAGGGTGATGTTCACCACCGAGCCATTCAGCACCTTGTTCCTGTCGTCCTTCACGGTGATTTTCGTCACGCCCTGCGTCCTGTTGAACCAGAGCACCACCACTACCTCGGGCACCAGCTTTGGCGCAATGCTTCCTGAAAAGCCCTTGTAGCTCGCCTTCACGGTGCAGTCGCTCTTGGTGTAAATGTAAATCATGCCGTTTGCGTCAGTTGTGCCGTTCTTCGTGTTCGAGCAGCTCATCTCCACAAATGCGCCCTGCACTGGCTTTCCATAGGCATCAGTAACCTGCACCGGCAGCAGGCTCAGCGAGTCCGTAGTCTTGAAGTTCTCAACATGCATGCCGTTTATGAAATTATCGCCCTGCCTCACCCTTCTTGACTCCGAGCCGGCAATCACTATGTACTCATTGGTGGCGTTTGCAGCAGGCACCTGGTCAATAACGCTGGTGTCGAATATTCCATACTGGTTCGTGGAGCCTGTTAGCTTCCCGTCAACATTCGAGAGGTCAAAGCGCGTTATCGTGACAGGCACGTTTGCAACAGGCACATTCTCCTCAATTGTCACGTCCGTGCTTGTGCCTTCCTCTGCGCTGCCAGTGCCAAGCTGGCTCGAGCCAGTGAGGTTCGTGGGCGTCTGGTTGCCCGCTTCAAAGTAGGTCTCGCCGTAATTGCAGGTAGTTGACGGGGTGTTGTAGGTTATTGTCGCCTGCCCGTTCGCGTCCACATTTATGCTCGCAACAGTCACCGAACCAGTTGAAACGCACTCATACTCTGTGGGCGGGTTGTCAACCTTTGCAACTTCCGTGGAAAGGAACCTGTTCTTCTGGTACTGCACTGTGACGGGCACGTTCGCCACTGGGTATCCATTCTGGTCAGTGACGACCACCCTGAGTTTTTCAGCCCACTCCGCGGTGGCGCTGCCCATCAGACAAAGCATTAGCGCAAACGCAAGAATTTCCTTACGCATATGCGCCTCTTACTCCTTCCCCCCTTAAAAATGCTTCTACTTTCTCCTAAAAGGCCACGACCGAGAATCGAACTCGGGCCAGGGGGTCCACAACCCCCTGTGCTGCCATTACACCATCGTGGCCACGAAAGAAACCTACGGTTTCTTTCAGACTTCCCTTACAGATGCCTACGGTTCTTTTCAGAACCTCCTTACGGTTTCTTTCAGACTTCCCTTATCAGAAACCTCACGGTTCCCGATACCTTCCCTTACTGTTCTTTTCAGAACTCTCTTCCGTAATTCTAGGGCATCCCACTTAAATAAACGTTTGGTGAAATGAAATCCATGCGCATAGGCAAGGCGGCAATAGCCGAACTCATACTTTCCCTCCTGCTCATAGCAGCGCTCTTCTATTTCACTGACATGGGCAAGGTTGCCGCAGTGGTCAGCCAGCTGGACTGGAAGTGGCTGCTCGCCGCGCTCCTCTTCTACTTCAGCATAAACGTGTGCATGGCCGTGCGCATCTGGGTGCTTCTTGCTGACATGGGCAAGCGCCTGCCCTACATGAAAGTGCTCATGGCGCACTTCTCCGGCATGATAGCAAGCGACTTCACGCCCGCGCGCTCAGGCTATTTCACGACTGCATTCGTGCTCTCGCGCAACAACGCGCTGGAGCTCGAGAAGACAATGGTCTCCATAGTGGGCCCCCAGATATTCGACTTCCTGCTCAAGGTGACTGCGGGCGCCATAGCATTCTGGTACCTGCTGACTTATGCGCTGGGCGACAACACCGGCCAGTCAGTAGTCTATGCAGTTGTTTTCGGCATCTTCGCAATTGCGATGATGATTGCAGTGATGGTGCTCTCGCTCTTCTCTCCCCGCTTCCTGCGCATCATAGGCTTTGTGAAGCGCCTGCCATTTGGCGCGAAGCTCCACCTGCTTGTTGAGAACATACAGAACAACTCAGATTCAATCAAGCGGCACATTGGCCTGATAACCGGCCTTCTGCTCATCACCTGGTTCTTCAAGGCTGCAGAGTGGTATGCACTTGCGCAGGCAGTCGGCATCTCGCCCGACGTGCCCTTCAACGCGCTCATCTTCTTCGCCTTCCTCCAGCCTCTTGTCACTATACTTCAATTTGCACCTCTTCCAACCTTCGCGGGCGCGGGCTTCTCCGAGGCTGCAACGGTCTTCGTGCTGATCCAGTTCGGCGTGACTGCGGAAGCTGCTCTCGTGTTCGCGCTGCTCACGCGCGCCGTAATGATACTCGTGGACTCGCTGGGCGTGAAGGAAGCTGTCGGAATGCTGAAACTAGGCGGGAAATAACTGGCGGGCACTGGCTGCTCAGGCGGCGCGCCGGGAATTGACTAGGGGGCATTTAAATAGTCCAAAAGCCCCAATAGTAGCGAGGCATTTACGATGGCACTTAACCCGTCAATACGCAATATCAAGCCTGCTAAGGAAGACCCTGAAGTAGCCAAGCTCCTGAAACAGAACAAAGAGGAG
>JBAZVU010000030.1:0-10126 GCA_041660725.1 Candidatus Micrarchaeia archaeon
GCATCACGTCAGCCAGAAACTTCATAATTTAAACTATTGGGCAGCAACTTAAAATGCTGTGGGGCAGGGGCACATGATACGCAAGATAGCACTTACCAACTGGCGCTCGCATGAAAAGACCGAGCTGGGCTTCGGCACAGGCACCAACATAATAGTCGGCATAATGGGCGCTGGCAAGAGTTCTGTACTCGAGGGCATATGCTACGGGCTCTTCGGCACCTTCCCTGCGCTTCAGGCGCGCAAGCTGAAGGCAAGCGACATAATCAGCAGCAGGCCTGAGCAGAAGTCGCAGGCATCAGTTGAGCTTGAATTTGACGCCGAAGATGGCGAAACCTACACTGTCCTGCGGACAATTGCAAAAGGAAAAGGCGGGGGCTCTGCAGAGCTCCGGAAGGACGGGAAGCTCATTGAAAGCGCGCCAGAGCGCGTGACAGAGTACGTCGAGAAGCTCCTGCGCATAGACTACGACCTTTTCACGCGCGCCATTTTCGCAGAGCAGAACCGCATCGATTACTTCCTTACCCTCAGGCCCGGCGAGCGCAAGGAAAAGATTGACGAGCTCCTGGGCATAGACAAATTCGAGAATGCGCGCTCCAACCTGCGCAGCGTTGTGAACAGGTTCAAGTCAGAAGGCGAGGCCCTCAAGTCAGCAACAGCTGGCTTCAAGCCCGAGAAGATGAAGGCTGAGCTTGGGGAGCTGGAAAAGGAGCAACAGGAGCTCAGGCACAAGCTGGGCGAGGGCGAGAAGAAGATGAAGTCAGCTGAAAGCGAGAGGCGCGAGTGCGATGCTGCATCAAAGAAGGCGGAAGAGCGGCGCCAGAAGTGGCTTGCGCATGACAAGGACAAGGCGCGCCACGAGCAGACTCTTGCAGAGCTGAAGCGCGAAATAGAGCGCGGCGAGAAGGAACTCAAAGGGGGTTTAGAAAGGGGCGGAGCCCCTTCTAAGGACGCAGAAAAGGAGGCATCTGCGCTCAGGCTCGAGCTAGCTGGCATTGAAAAGGAGCTTGCGCACTCAGAGAAGCTCCGCACTGATGCGAGCATGCACCTTGGCACAGTGCGCGCAAAAGCAGAGGACCTTGCAAAGGTGCAGAAGAAGAATGACGAGCTGCAGAAAAAGCTCGCCTCTCTCACCTCAGGCAAGACTGCAGATGCATTGAAGGCAGACCATTCCTCGAGCCGCAATGCTCTTGAAAAGCTGCGCACTGCGCTCGCAGAAGCAGAAGCTTCCATCACCAGCATTGAAGATTCCGAAAAATCTCTTGCAAAAGCAGGCGCAGCCTGCCCTGTATGCGAGGCGCCGCTTGACGAAGGGAAGAAGCGCAGCCTTATGGAAAAGCGGCGCCATGAAGTGGTGAAGGCGCGTGATACTGCCGTTTCTCTCAAATCAGACCTGAGCTCCAAGTCAAAAACGCTTGCAGAGCTTGAGGAGCGCATTGCAAGGGCACTGGAGCTGCAGGCAGGCATTTCCAAGCTTGATGATGCTGAGTTTAAGCGCCTGCACGCAGAGGCCGAGCGCCTCGGCGCAGAGCTCGAGAAGCAGAAGAAGGTTGAAGACAGCCTCAAGGAAGCGCGCGCTGCATCTGACAAAAAATCGCGGCTGCTCGAGCAGTCCATGCGCACAGTGCACGAGCTTTCCGAGAGGCGGGAGCGGCTCAAGCTTGCGGAAAAGGAGCTGGAAAAGCTTTCAGCAGAGGTTTCATCCCTTGCATTCAAGGAGGAGGAAGTTCACAAGGCGCAGGCATCTTTGCGCGAGTGCGAGAAGGAAATGAGCGCGCTCAATGCGAACCTTGGCAACTGGACAGTGCAGCTGAGCAAGTGCAACCAGCAGCTTGCAGACCTGCGCTCGCGCCTTGAGGAGGCTGAAAAATCCAGCAAGCTTGTCTCCCAGTGGGGTGCAAAAGTGCAGGAGCTTGAAATCTTCAACAATGCAATAGTTGACGTGCAGGCTTCCCTGCGCACAGAGCTCATAGACGCCATCAACTCAGCGATGAATTCAGTCTGGCGCACCCTTTACCCATACGGCGATTATTCCCAGATACGCCTTTCAGCAGGCGAGGCAGGCTATGAGCTTGAGCTTGGCGACGGCGAACGCTGGCTGGTTGCAGAAGGCGCAGCAAGCGGCGGGGAGCGCGCCTGCGCGTGCCTTGCCCTGCGCATTGCATTTGCGCGCGTGCTCGTGCCAAACCTGAGCTGGCTCATACTTGACGAGCCAACGCACAACCTGGATGCAGAAGCAGTGCGCACCCTTGCCCTTGCCTTGCGCGATGACATACCCTCAATAGTCAAGCAGGTGTTCGTGATAACCCATGAAGAGGGGCTGAAGGAAGCTGCAAGCGGCCGCCTGTACCTGCTGGACAGGGACAAAAAAGGCAATGCCGCAACAAGCGCAGAGCTTCTCTCTTCCTGAACGCATTCAAATGCTCATTGGCGGAGGCGCTGCCCTGCGCCTTCTCCACAATACGAAACCTACAACGGCCAGTATGCCCACAACGCCTATCACGGGAAGCAGCCAACCAAACCCTCCTTCAGTCTGCCCGTTGGAGCTCCCGCCTGTGCCAGCGCCGGACTTCACTATGTAGCTTGCAGGCTCTGACTGCGAGCCATTTCCATTCTTGTCAGTGCTTTCAACATAGTACATGACAACGGCGCCCGCAGGCTGCCTTGGTATTGCGGCATTGTAAACATTCCCCTCCTTTGCCATTGCAATGGACTTCTCCTCGCCGCCCCCTACGCGGTATTTCAGCACAACGCTTGCAATGCCCACTCCATTTGTGCCGTCATCAATTGACGCGCTCACAAACACCTCTGCCTCGCCGGGCTGCGCAGGGTCAGTTACAACGCTGGCAACTTTCGGCGCATTAAGGTCAAGCACCATGTCCACTGTTGCATCCTTCGAAACAGTCACCTTCTTCTCCACAAAAGCCTTTCCATAGCGCGCCACAATGTAAACATCGCCCAGCGGCACCTGCTTGAGAACCAGCTCCCCGCTCCCGATGAGCTTCTTGTCAAGTGCCGTGATGTTGGCAGTCAGGCCTGCCTCAATCCTGTTTCCATTGTCATCAACGCTCCTGACAGTCAAATCATAGGCCGGCATTTCCAGCTCCATTGTTGCCGGCGGGGTCATCTTCCTCTCCACTTCTGAGTTTCCGTAGCGCGCCACCACTGTATACTCAGCACCCGGCTCAGCAGCGCTTATTGCATACTCGCCCTTCTCATTCGTCACTGTCTCAGTGCTGCCTCCCCTGCCCCCTGAAATTGCAAGCGACACGCCCTGTATCGGGTTTCCCTTCGCATCCTTCACGAGGATTGTAAGGGAGCCGACATTCACTGTAATGGTGGCCGGCCTGTCAGCATAGGTAAGCCAACTGCTGCTCACATCATGCAGCACCTGCACACCCTGGTAAGTAAGGTTTATCTCAAAAGGAATCGTCTGCCTTCCATCAGCCGTTATCATGGCTGTGAACCTTCCGTCAGCATCCGTGACAGCCGTGCCAGTGGAAGGCGTGTCTGCTGTGTAGGCCGTGCCGGAGATTATGTAAGTGTAATCAACTGTAGCTCCCACTATCGGGTTGCCATTCACATCCACGAACTTCACGTCCAGCGTGCCAGTAACAGGCAGCGGGTTGTTGAAAAGCTGCGCAAAGGACATAGAAAGAATCGCAATAAGCGCAAATGCAAGCACACCATTCCTCATGACCAACACCTCCAAATCCCTCGGCGCCCGCGCGCCGCTTCCAGCATCACACCTCTCTCAGTGCAGCCGCAGCCTTTTCCGGCGCCATTGAATTCAGGTACACTTCGGCCCCGAACTCCAGCCCTGCCCACACATTCAGGCGCGGGCAAATTTCCATGTGGAATGCAAACTTCTTGTCAGCAGAAGGCGCTGAATGCAAATAGTAATTGTAGTCGGGCCTGTTCAGCAGCCTGTCCAGCTTTCCAAGCACCTCGTGCATTGCGCCTGCCAGCGCCTTCAGCTCCTTCCCGTCGAAATCAACAAGCCTTACCTTCCCGCCCTTGGCCATTAGTGTAATCTCAAATGCAAAGCGCGAGGAATAGGGCGCAAATGCAATGAAGTGGTCGTTCTCATAAATCACGCGCTCCCTCGCCTTCTTCTCAGCCTTCCACACTTTCTCAAATGAGAACGATTTGTTCTTCTTCATCGCAGCCAGCTTCTCGGCAACAGCAGGCGGCACCCTGTCCATGGACACCAGCTGCGTGTGCGTATGCATCAGCGACGCGCCTGCATTCGCGCCCTCGTTCTTGAAAATCATGACATATTTTATCTTCCTGTTCCTCATCAGCGCATTTGTCCTCTTCACATACATGCCAAGCGTGCTTTCCAGCTGCCTTGCAGTGAGATCGGACAGCCTTGCCCCGTGCTCAGGCGTCTCCACGATTATCTCGTGGCTCCCGTAAGCTTTTGGGAATTTCAAGTCAACAGCATTGAACTTGTTCGGGAAGCACCGCACAAGCCAGCCGCCATGCCCGTCCCCCACCCTGTCAATCTCAGGCGGAGTCAAATTCTCATTTCCAGGGCAGAAAAAGCACGTTCCATGCTCCTCTTCCTTTGGCCCAGTTTTCCTGATGAACTCCTGGGGCCTCTTGCCCCTGTTGGCAGTGACAATAACCCACCTCTCCAGCAGGTAGTCCTTGCGATACTCGTTCTTCTGCTCAGCAGGCTCCGAAGGCATGAGTGGCTATCGAGGGCTCCATATAAAAACATTGGCTTAGGCTCTAGAAATCAGCAAACTCTATAGTCTGGCGTTTGTTATGCTCGTTTCTCATGTAGTCTTCGTACTCTTCATAGAACGTTTTCTCACTTTTAAATGATTCTTCAACAACTCCGTAAAATTTATTTGTAATTTTTCTAATTAGCGCTACAATGTCAACGATGCCCTTGCGATTTGCTATTATTATTGGCAAATACGGCCTCTTTTTTGTAGTTACTGGAATTTTATCCGGATTTGGCGGGGCAAATAAGTAGACAAAATTAGTTAGCTGTTCCAATTCAATCGGCTCTATGGCTTTCACTTTGAATATTCTGGCATCCGTGAATATTACCGGAAAGCAGGCGTGAACTGGAATGCCTTTACCTATCTCTTTCCAAGTTTTAATGTCATGGACTGAAATGCTAGCTCTTGATATTTTATGAAAATATTCACATGCGAACGAAAGATTTTCCGCAGTTTTATATAGCCTTTCATTTCCCTCTGCTTCTTCATTTTTTCTACGCGTTCCATTTTTTTCATATGCATTTACCATCGAAACAGATTTTGAAACTGGGAAGTAACCTACATCTGCATAATACTTCGAAAGTGCTCGTTCTCCGCCAAAAAACTCCCTCACACTATGGAGGTTATTTAAGAAGTTCGGTAATGAGAGCTCTAAGCTTCTTCCCTCATTTTCCACTTCATAAAAACAGATATTATCAGCGACCCATCTTTTTACTTCCCCAACCAGTTTGATTCGTAGATTTAGTTGATTCTTTTCCGCAGCTCTGACATTTTTATAAAGGACGTTTCCTACGGCATCGATCTCTTTCGATTTTTTTTCCTCGCCTTCTTCTACAACATATTGCATTGAAGTAGTTTCAATTCCATTTGATGCCAATATTTTTCTAACAGTTATTTCAAGTGGAAATCCAGTTGTTTCTAACTTTGAAATTATTTCTTCCTTCGACATCTCTCTCTTTTTCGGTTTATCATCCATATTCTTACCTCTTCATTCTACAGAAACGCCTCAACATCCTTTTTCTTCTTCTCCTCGCCCTTGTCAAACCTTCTTGCCATTGCCTCAAGCCCCTCGCCCTTCGGCGAGTCGCGCGAGCGCTTTCTCCTTATTCTTACGAAAACAGGATGATTCAATGCCTCGCCCAGCACCAGCGCTTCCCCCACCCTCAAAGTAGTAATCGAGCTCAGCATGCTCTTGTCCACTCCCTCGCAGCTCTCGCCAATGTGGTCAATGTCAAATGGATTGGTCACGCGGAGAATGATATTCGAGTTGCACTGCGACAGCGCAGTAGTTGAAAGCTGCACGGGCCTCTGCGAAATCAGGCACAGCGACGCCCCAAACTTTCTCCCCTCCCTTGCAATAGTAGTGATGATGCCCTTTGAAATTGCATTTCCCTTCTGCGCCTTCTCAGGCGCGAAATTGTGCGCCTCCTCCACCACTAGAACAAACGGCGGAACCTTCTCCTTCTTGCGGAGCCTCAGCAGCTTCTTTGCAAAATAGCTCACAAGCATCTGCTTCTTCTTGTTGTTGTCCATCTCGCTCAAATCAAGAATTGAAAGCCTGCCAGGCCTTGCCATCTCCTTCATCGACGGATAGTCAGCCTCGCCGAAAAGCCTGAGCTTCCGCAGCTGCGAAAGCCATGCCATCATGGGCCCCTTAATATTGTCCTTGATGTCGCTGCCCTCAATCTTCGCCATCAAATCATCAAGCCCATAGCCAGCCTGCTTCTGCTTGCTCTCCTCGCGCAGCTCATACAGCGCCTTCTCAAGCTCCCTTTTCTGCGTTGCACTCAGCTCAGTCATGAACTCGAAAAGCATGCCAGGCGTAACCTTGTGGAATGCAATGCGCACCTTTCTCCCATCAAAAACAGACGTCCTATCTGCATACTCGCCATACTTGAAGCCCAAATACTCGCCATGCGGGTCCACAACCACAACAGCCATCCTGCCGTGCTCAACCTTCCGGTCCAGCATCTCTTCCATCAGCACGCTCGCCAAATAGCTCTTGCCAGCGCCGCTCATTGCCAGAATTGCCAGGTGCTTCTGCAGCAGCCTTGTCATGTCCACTTTCGCAGGCAGGTGATGATGTTCAATCTCACCCAGCTGCAAGCCATTCTCAACAAACCCAAGAAACTCCTTCAAAATGCCAGCATCAACAGCAACAACTTTCGAGCCAGGCGCTGCCGGGAAAGTGCTCCTCTGTATGCCCCCGCTCCCCCTAGGCTTGAATATGCCAAGAGCCTTCGCATTCGCCACAGTATACTCCCAGTCAGTTACAGGAAAGCTGTCCATCATTGGCGCAGTCTTCTCATACTCGGAAACGCTCTCAGCCCTCTCAAAATATCTATTGGCTCTCGTAATCTCCACAATCTGCCCAATCAGCATGCCCTGCTCAGTTTCAGCAGCAACAAACTGGCCCTGCCTCACGCTATTGGTGCTCAGCACAAAAGCAAAGTGCCCTGTGCATGGGCCGTCCCACGTAGAAACAACAGTTCCCAGCTCGCCCGAATCAGCCCTTAACACATCAACCATGACGAGCTTTCGCTGGGTAGCTTAATAAAAAGAAAGTAGAGTGGCATTCGGGTGATTCTGCCTAGTAATATGCGCCAGGCATATCGAGCAGGATGCTCCAGACGCGGTACTCCTTATTCTGATAATTGACGCCCGTGATTATCTCCTGCGCCATTGCCCTGAATGTCTTATCCCTTTCCTGGGAGCCCTTCAGAGCCTCCCGCACAACTGCGTCCGCCTCTGCATAGACTTTCCTGTCCGCCTCAGTCATCGGCGAGGGGATGCCCGCCTTCTTGCTCAGGAACTCTATCAGGTCCGCGACAAGCACTATGCCGTAAGCAGTGTGGGCCTTGCCAACGCCCATTACGATATACTCGCCGCCCTTGGGTTTCTCGCCGTTATCCAGGGCCTTGAACACCGCCCATGCTTCCATGAGCGAAAGGTTCTTGTTGCCGTATTTCTCGTAAAACGCACCGAGTTCAGGGTTCTCGCCCATGGCGTGCATGATGGTCGGCCTCCAGTTGTCCTTGGTGTAAATCTCATGGAGCTCGGCAACGGCCTGCTTCACGAATGCCATGTCCTGCACCTCGGCAATCTCAATGGGCGGCCTGCTCATCACTGCAGTCCAATACTCATTCTGCGACATGTACCTGAGTTCAAATGTAATTTCCTGTTCGATTTTCCCGAAGCTCCGCATTTCCGCCCTCCATTCAGGCGTGTCGACGCGCTCGGAAATCTGAGCTGCAATCTTGCTCCACACAGGCAGCCCCTGCTCGAAAGTCACTTCCACCGTGTTCTTCTTCTCCTTCGGCGCCTGCTCCGCGGCAGCTGCAGGCGGCTTTGCCTGAACCTGCGCATTTCCGCTTGTCTGCGCAGCCTTGTCGCACCCGCCCAAAGTGAGGGGAATCAGAATGCCTGCAAGCAGCGCGGTCTTGAAAACCCTGCCTGCATTCAGCTGCACACCAGTAGGCCTTGCAGCAATTCCATTCGGATTAATAGTCTGTTTGACCTGCATTCAACCACCTCAAAACTAGGCTAATATATGCCGTTCCCGCCTTATAAACCCCGCACCTCAGACGGGGGCACCTCTTCTGGGAACCCCACGCCTAACAACGGGCCACCCGGGAACCTTAACCACTGGCCACCTAAGAACCCCGCACCTACCTAAAGGGCCGCTCATCCCTTCTCAGCTTCATTATTCCGCTTGCCCCGCCAGCCTTCACGAACAGGCGCCTGTAAGCCCTGTCCATCTCCCTCCTGTCCAGCGCAGCCCTCATGTCAGCCTCAATCAAAATAGCAGGGTAAGCATACCTCTTGTTGATGCGGCTCAAGGCCTGCACAACAGAAGCAATTTCAGCAGGGTCGCGCACGCCCTCCAAAAACTCAACTCTCATTGGCCTGTCATCAGCGCATGGCTTCAAGTAGAATGCATTCACCCTTCCTCCCCACTCTCCCAAATCCTTAATCACAGGGTCATTTTCAGGCTTTGAGACATAGCTGAACATGAATGTCCTTTCGCCCTCTTTCAGCAAGTGCCCCAAGAATGAAGTGTCAGTAGTATGCCCAATTTTCCCGTCTTTTCCGGCGCTCTTGCTTCCCTCGCCGATAATCTCCATGAACCTCTTGCCCCTGCTGTCTTTAATCACGCCCACAACCCCGCAGCCTTTTGCCTGCGCATACTCGAAAAGCATGCGGTAGCGGGCGATGACCTCTTCATACATCTCGCGCAGCTCGCTGCCAGCAGCAGGCTTGTCCGCTATCTGCGGCGCAAGAGAGCCATCCAGAAACAGCATTGAGGGCTCGAACTTCTCAGCAGCCTTCAGCGCAGCATCCAGCTCCTGCCCCAATCTGAAAAGAGACTGGTGCCATGCAAACTCGCGCAAATCCAAGCCGCCAAGAGCATGCGCTTTCGGCTCAGGCGCCTTTGAAGGCCAATACTCATGCCTCTTCACCTTCCCAGCAGCATCATGCTCATACAGCACAGCAACAGCCCTTGAAAGCAGCAAGTCAAAGCCATAGAACTCCTGGGCCAGCAACCCACCATCAACAGCGCAGAATTTCCCGGAAGCAATTGCCTGTGCAACAGGATAGACCAGCTCGTGCTCAAGGGCCTTTGAATAGTGCGCCCCAGAAGCCCTGATTTCAGCAGCCAGCTTTGCCCTGTCCTTCTCAGCGCCAGCTATCCTCTCTGCAATCTCATCCATCCCCGAATTCTCAGCAGCTTGCATAAGCTTAATAAAACGGGGCAAGCATTTAAACCAAGCCAGACCAGCGTTCGGTTGAGTTTGGAAGGGGAGACCCCTTCCAGGAACCCCGACGTAGTGAGTGTGATTCTGATGTCAATAAAGCAAGTCATAGTAGTTCGCGACGACCTGAAAATAGGCAAGGGCAAGCTCAGCGCCCACGTGGCGCACGCTTCCCTGGAAGGCTACAAGCTCGCAAAAGCCAAGGATTTCCACCTAGTGGAAGAATGGGAGCATGCTGGGCAGAAGAAAATAGTTGTAAGGGCAAAGGACGAGCGCGAGCTTCTGGACCTGCAGTCAAAGTGCAGGAGCTTCGGCATCCCGTGCGTGCTCATCAGGGACGCGGGCCTCACGCAGGTTGCGCCCGGCACAATTACAGCCCTTGCCCTAGGGCCCTGGAAGGAAGGCGACATAGACGAAATAACAAGGCACCTGAGGCTTCTCTAATTAGCAAACTCATTCCAGCGCTTCCAGCAAGGCCCTTCTCACATGCTCATTCGCGCCCCTGATTTTCTTCACATGGTGCGCCAGGCTCTGCCTGCCCATCATCTCCAGCCACGGGCCAAAGTGCCCGCCGTTCGCATGGTAGAGCACGCTTGAGAGCGGCGCGCGCGTTATGAGCGCATGCAGCTCTTCAACGCT
>JBAZVU010000031.1:0-10026 GCA_041660725.1 Candidatus Micrarchaeia archaeon
TTTCCATTTGCCTTGGAGCCGAGGGACTGCGCAGCATCTTCTATGAGTGCTATGTTTTTTGACTTGCAGAAGTCAACGAAGTCTGCCATGTCGGGATGGCGGCCATTGATGGTGACGAGCATCACTGCCTTTGTTTTTTTCGTAACTGCCTTTTTCATTTTCTCGAAATCCATGCACAAGTTGCTCTTTGCGATGTCAACGAAAACAGCTTTGGCTCCGAATATTTCTGCAGAATTGGGCGAGGCCACCATTGTGTAATCAGGCACTATTACCTCGTCGCCTGCATTCACGCCAGCTGCCATCAGGGCGCATGTAAGGGAAATGGTGCCGTTCGCAACTACAGAGCAGTATTTTGCGCCAGTGTAAGCAGCAATTGCCTGCTCGAACTCGCGGGTTTTCTTGAACTCAGTAATCCAGCCGCCTGACTGCAAATAGGCATCAATGGCCTTGCGCTCAGCGTCGTCGAACCACGGCTCCATTTGCAGTATTGTTTTTGCAGCCATTTGGGCACCTATTCAAGTTCTGCCAGCAGCTTTTTCGCCTGCGCCTTCATCTTCGAGCCATTGCGCTTGCCAATTTCCTTTGCAGGTATGCCAGCGTAAAGTGTCCAGGGCTTGTACTTCTGCTTCTTGAGCAGGGTGTATGCGCCAGTTGCCATTCCCTCGGGCATTTTTACGCCGGGCAGGATGATTGTGCCGCAGCCAAGAAGAACATGGTCGCCTATCTCAACCGGCTCGACTATGGACTTGCCGCAGTATTTTTCAGGTATTGCAGGGCCTGTGAGGTCCCCGCCCCAGTAATCATTCTGGCCAGTGATGATGTTGCAGTTGGGCGCAATGTTCACGAATCTGCCTATCTTGATTTTGCCAGGCCCGCCTATCAGGTGCGTGCCCGTGCCGATGTGCGAGTAGGAGCCGAGCTCGAGCTCGCAGGGTATGTAGGTGAAGTCGTCGATTATGGAGCAGTTGCCTATTGAGACGAGGTGCGGCTTGCGTATGCGCGCTGTTTTCCCGACTATTGCATTCTTGCCGAGCTTCCGGAGCTTTGAGATGTCGAAGAAGATGTTTTCCATTTTATCACTCCTGCATCTGCACGGGTTTTTATAACCTATAACCGCCTTCTGTCGAGATCGGGCCCGGGGTATGGGCCGTTCTTCACTTCCAGCACCTGCGTGTCGTCTTCAAGTATGGTGTAGCCGTGCCCGCCCCGCAGCATTATTGCCATGTCGCCTGCCTTCAGCTCCTGCTCTGCAACGAGCTTGTCCCCGTCGCCATAGACTTTCAGGAGCACGCGGCCCTTTTTCACGAACACGATTTCCTGCGTGTGCCCAACGCGGCGCTCTACGTGGTTGTGCACGTGCGCAAGCAGCTCCTTGCCCTTTGCATAGCGCCATGAGCCAGCCTGTATGTAATCAGAATCTTCGGAGTAGAAAGCCAGGCCCTCTGACCATTCGCCGCTAATTATTTTCGCAAGCAGCACGCCGCCTTCCTCAATTTTTTTCATTTGCATGAGCATTACCCCCTGTTCTTCATGTACCAGTCCACTGTCAGCTTCAGCCCGTCGTCAAGTTTCGTGGAAGGCTTCCAGTTGAGGAATTTCGCGCTGCGCGAGCCGTCCACAGTCTTGTAGGGCGCGCCGTCAGGCTTTGAAGAATCGTAAATGAGCTTTCCAGTGTAGCCAACTGCCTTCTTTATTTTCTCAGCCAGCTCGCGTATGGATATGCCTGCGCCTGTGCCGATGTTCAGTATGCCGTCGTATTTCTGGCAGGAAAGGCCGCGCACCATTGCCTCTGCGCCGTCGTCAACATAGAGCCACTCGCGCACGGGCTTCCCCGTACCCCAAACAACAACAGACTGCTCATTCGCTTTTTTCGCCTTTGCCATTTTCATTATGAGCGCGCCTATTGCATGCGAGCGCTCCTCTTCAAAGTGGTCTTCAGGCCCGTACATGTTCGAGAGAATCAGGTTGATTGAATCTAAGCCGAACTGCTTTGCATAGGCCCATGCGCCAACATAGGAGGTCTTGCGCGCGAGGCCGTAGACTAGGACCGACTCGTGGAGCGGGCCGTCCCAGAACTCGTCCTCCTTGAAGAGAGTTGCGCGGGCAGGGTAGGCGCAGTTTGAAATGGGATTGACGAGCCTTTTCACATTGTATTTCCTGCAGCATTCGAGGATGTTTATGCTCATTAGCAGGTTGTTCCTGAAGAGCTCTGCAGGGTGCTTGTAGCCGAACTGTATGCCGCCGACATAGGCAGCGCAGTTGAGAACATGAGTGGGCTTTTCCTTTTTGAAAAGAGCGCCTGCCTGCTTTTCCTCGCGAAGGTCTGTGCCCAGCGAGAGCGCAGTGCGGGAATATTTGAGGCCAGCTGCATCAAGCTTTTTGCACACGCGCTTGCCGAGAAAGCCTGTTGCGCCGAGGACAAGTATGCGGCCTGTTGCTGATGTTTGCATATCTGCACCATTTTCCTATTTCCTTGTTTTTGCGCCCACGCCCTCTGCCTGCATGTCCGCCTCGACCATCATGCGCACAAGCTCCTTGAATTTCACTTTCGGCTCCCAGCCCAGAAGCTTCCTTGCCTTTGAGTAGTCGCCCTGCAGCAAATCAACCTCGGAAGGCCTGAAGTAGCGCGGGTCTATCTTCACGTAATCCTTCCAGTCCTTGCCCACTAGGGAGAATGCTTCCTGCAAGAAGTCCTTGACTGAGTGGGTTTCGCCAGTTGCAATCACAAAGTCCTCGGGCACCTTGTAGTTCACTATCTTCCACATTGCCTCGACAAAGTCGCCGGCAAAGCCCCAGTCGCGCTTTGCGTCAATGTTGCCCAAGTAGAGGTATTTTTCCTTTCCAGCCAGAATGCGTGCAAGGCCGCGCGTAATCTTGCGCGTCACAAATGTTTCGCCTCGGCGCGGGGACTCGTGGTTGAACAGTATGCCGTTCGAGGCAAAGATGTTGTAGCTCTTGCGGTAGTTGAGCGTGATGTAGTAGGCGTAAACTTTTGAGCAGGCATATGGGCTCTGCGGGTTGAAGGGCGTTGCCTCGCTCTGGGGCGCAGGCGCATTGCCGAACATCTCGCTGGATGATGCCTGGTAGAAGCGTATGTCCTTCTTGCTCCGCCTGATGGCCTCGAGTATGCGCACTGTGCCCAGGCCGGTCACGTCGCCAGTGTATTCGGGTATGTCAAAGCTCGTGCGCACGTGCGACTGCGCTGCAAGGTGGTAGACCTCGTCCGGCTCTGACCTGCTTATTGCGTCGGAAATGGAGCTGGAGTCAGTGAAATCGCCGTAGTAGAGCACCAGCTTGGCAGAAGGGTCGTGCATGTCCTTGATGAGGTGGTCTATGCGCTTGGTGTTGAAAGTGCTGGCGCGCCTTATGATTCCGTGCACTGTGTAGCCCTTGGAAAGCAGGAACTCCGCAAGGTAGGAGCCGTCCTGCCCTGTTATGCCGGTTATTAGCGCTGATTTGCCTGCTGAAGCCATGGCTTGCACTGGGCTAAAACAATTATTATTCCTTTCCTAGTGCGGCGAGAATTCGGGCATTACCGCCTGTCAAGCCTATTAAATCCTACAGCGTATTTGGAAGCATGCTCAGGAAGGCGCTTAAGCTCAATGTCTTTGCAGTGGCATCCCAGGGGTCAGTGCTTGTTGGCGGGATACTATTCACGCTCATACTCACGCGCCTGCTCTCGCAGACTGACTTCGGCCTTGTGAGCTCGTTCATCTCATTCGTAGTGCTCATCACGCTGATATCAGACATGGGCCTGCGCACAACTGCCACGAAATATGTGGGCGGCGCGTTTTTCGCCAAGGACAAGCGGCTGTGGGAGTACATAATGCAGCTGACAGTGCTGCGCTTTGCAATTGTGACGGTGATGGGGCTTGCAGTTACCTTGGGAGCTCCCTGGATTGCAGGATTCGTGCTCAAGCCCGAGTACGCATACGTCATCCAGTTCACGGGCATCACCGCAATAATCTACTCGGCAATGCACTTCTTCGAGGGGCTGGTGTCAGCTGCCAACAGGTACGAGTACACGTTCCTGGGCTCGGTGATAGTGAATGGCGCAAGGCTCGTGCTTCCTGTTGCTGCAGTGCTGCTCATAGCGCCCACTGCTGAATGGACGATTGCAGGAGTGGCTTGCGGCTATTTGATGGGCGCGCTGGCATACATCGTGTTCTTCAGGCGCATATACGGCATGAAGCTGGAGAGGCCGCAGAAGGCAGTGGAGAAGGATTTGCGCACCTATGCGCTCTATTCCGCACTCATCGCAATTGCAACAGCGATATTCAGCAATGTCGACACGTTGCTTCTCAACATGTTCCATCTCGCGCCGGACAAAGTGGCGCTTTACAAGGCTGCGCAGATGGTGTTCATAGGCATCATCTCGCTCGCACCCATCTCCTACATGCTGATATTCACGTTCTTCGTGGAGCTTGAGGCAAAGGGCCAGCGCAGGGAGCAGGCGCAGGCGTACTCGCAGGCTGCGAAATACGGGCTGGCGTTCTTCATACCAGTCTCAGTGATGGCGTTCGTGCTTGCTGGCGAGATAATCAGCTTCCTCTACTCGCCGCCTTATGCGCCGTCTGCTGACGCGCTGCGCGTGTTCGCATTCATACCTGCCTTCTACTTCCTGCTGAGCATGAACAATAATGCCCTCCTCGCCCGCTCTGAGATAAAGAATGTGGCTGTGCTCGCGCTTCTCTCGGGCGGACTCTCACTGGCACTCAATGTCGTGTTCATACCTTACTTCGGCTTCGTAGGCTCTTCATTGGCATACGCGGGCGCTGCGATAATACCCGCATTCATCTCCTTCTGGATGATTGGCGGAAGGCTGTCGCTAGGGATAGGCTGGAAGGAAATCGGAAGGCCCGTAGTTGTCTCAGCTGTTGCAGTGCTTGCAGCGCTCGGCGTGAAGCAGTTTGTCACTACGAACGAGGTGGTGCTGCTTGCGCTTTTCCCGATTGCCTGCGGCTGCGCATACCTGCTCATGCTTGACAAGGATGACAGGCGCGTTGTGGAAGCGCTGAAGGGCTTTGCAGGCATCGGGAATGCTGCTGGGAATTAGCGGGCTGCTATTTTTCGAAGAAGCGAGAATGCCACCACGAACTGGCGCAGGAGCGAGAGCGGCATGTAGCAGAGGCTCGGCAGCACCATGCCAGTCAGCCATATGCACCTTGCCAGCTCAACAAGCATGATGAACACCAGCACTGCAAGCGCGTAAAGCGCAGGCTGGTAGAATGCGGAAAGCAGCAGAGAGAGAAGGAAGGCAAGCCAGTAAACTGGGCCCAGAGGGTAGAAGAGCGCGCGGATGCGCCAGCGCATGAGGCTGGGAGAAAGGCTCCTGCCGAGCCAGGAAGCCTGCTTGTAGAAGTCTCCGAAGGAGCCTGGCTCTGCGTGTTCAGCTATTGCATCCACCTTGTGCACTTGCAGGCCTGCCTTGCGTATCCTGTCGTAAATTTCGCGGTCCTCGAAATAGCGCAAAGACTCGTTGAAGCCGCCTAGGCGCTGGAATGTGGTGCGCAAGTATGCATGGGGCGCCTCAATTATCTCGCCTGCAGCCCTGCCCGAGAGGTGCCTTATGCGCACGTAGTTGCACTTTTCCATGAATGTGCGGGGCTTCTGGGGCGGATTGAACCAGTGCACCAGCTCCACGCCCTTTTCCCTGAACTTGGCTTCTGCCTTCTCAAGGCAGTCTTTGCCCAGCAGCACGTCTGCATCGAGGAAGACAATGATGTCGCCCTTGGCCTCGCGTGCGCCGAGGTTGCGCGCTGCGGACACGCCCTTCCTAATGCCCCTGATGAGCCGGAGGCGCTTGTATTTTTTCGCGAGCGAGGAGACTATTTGCGGCGTGCTGTCAGTGGAATCGTCGACTACCAAGACTTCGTCAGGCTTCCTTGTCTGCGCATAGGCGCGGCCTATTGTTTCAGCTATGCCCGAGGATTCGTTGTAGGTCGGTATGATCACGCTTATGCGCATGCCTGCGCTTGGGGCGCGCAGCTTATTATTTATAACTTCGAAAGGGGGCCATGAAGGCCTCTGTAATAGTGCCGGTGTACAATGGCGAGAAGGCAATACGCGAGGTAGTGGATGCGCTGCTCGGCCAGGGGCTTTCGCACAAGGAGTACGAGGTCATAGTGGTTGATGACGGCTCTACTGACGGCACTCTTGAAGTGCTGAAGAATTACGGCAGGAGCATCAGGATTGTGAAGGCCGGGAAGAACGGCGGGCCGGGCAGGGCGAGGAATCTGGGCATCAGGGCTGCCAGGGGCAATATTCTTGCATTCACTGACGCTGACTGCGTGCCGGACAAGAACTGGCTGGAAAATGGGCTGGCGCATTTTGCTGATGATGTTGTGGCAGTGAGCGGCAGGACCTATACTGAGAAGGAAAAAAAGTCCTACCTCACGCACTATTCTGACAATGAGAATGACAACAGGCTCTACCCGACCTGCAACATGTTCTACACGCGCGAGGCCCTGGAGAAAGTGGGCGGGTTCATGGAAACAATACCTGTGCCGTTTTTCGAGGACACTGACATTGCATGGAGGGTGCAGAAGGAGTTTCCGGGAAAGAGGATTGAGTTCGCGAAAGACGCGGGCGTGTTCCACCCGTGCCTTCCAGCAAGCCTGAGGCGCATAATCAGGATTGAGGCAGAGTTCAGGGAGTACGACCCGCTTGTTTACAGGCGCAACCCCGAGCTTTTCAGGCAGAAGTTCCTGCTTTTCTGGCGCATGAAGAAGAGCAGCATGTTCCTTGCAGTGCCGCTCTCGCTCCTTGCTTGCCTTGCTGTCGCGCCCGTTCTCCTGCCCATCTGGCTGCTTGCGTATCTGGCGTATGTTGCATTTTACTTCCGCGCAAGGGACTGGAGGCTGGAGCCAAAGAGCACCATTGCAGCAGTGCTCACGATATGGATGATGCCGCTGCTGAAGGAGTTCTACCTGCTCAAAGGAGCAATGAAATACAAGACGCTATTGTTTTAATTTCAGCCTTCGCGCTGCGCTGTCCAGATTTTTGTTATGTAGGTGAGCTTGAGCGCCTTCACCTTGCCGAATTCTGCGTGCATCTTGTCAAGTATTTTCTGGAAAGTCTTGCGGCCTGCTTCAGTGTCCAGGTCCCAGTACTTGTTCTTCACTGACTTCCACGCCTCAATGTACCTGTCAAGCGGCATTTCGACCTGCTGCGGCTCTTCCAAATAGTAGAGGTGGTTGAACAGCTTGCTGCCTATTATCACGTCAGCCTGCTGCTCGCGCCTTGTGCCATGCTCGTATTCAGGCACAACCTCAGTGATTATCTGCTCAATGCGCTTCTGCGTGGGCTCTTCCAAATCGCGATTGTTCCACATGCATGTGAAATATCCGCCTTTCTTGAGCACGCGGTGCGATTCCTTGAGGGTCCTGTCCCTGTCAGTTGTGTTGAATGATGAGCCGAAGGTTATCCAGTCTATTGAGCCTGTTTCAAGTCCAGTTTCCTCGCCTGTGCCCACGCGCCACACGATGTTTGCGAACTGCTTGGTCTTGGCAATGCCAATTTCGCGCATGGCATCATTTGGCTCAACTGCAATGATTTTCCCAACATTGTCTTTGAGCAGCATTGACAGGTTGCCAGTGCCTGCGCCGATGTCTGCAACAACATAGCCGCCCTTTCCGGGCTTCACGTGGCTGCACAGCCGCGCTATTGCCTTGGGCGAGTAGTTCGGCCTGTAATCATAGTATTTTGCATGCTGGGTGTAGTCCCATTCCTTTGCAATTGCGGGCTTTGACTGTGCCATTCCTTCACCTCTTGCGCTGGATGAACGCGAGTATCTTTGCCGCATTCTGTTGCAGCTGCTTTTTATTGTTATTCTGGAGCGTGAGCGAGGGGCGCTTTGGGAATTCGGGCTTCTGGTGCACGCCCATCACGTTCTTGCCCTGCGTATAGAGCTTCTTCTTGTTGCGCCTGAGGAGCTCGGCCTGGTCAACCTTCAGAAGCACTTCGGCGTATTTCTTGTTGTTCTTAGCATTGAATGCATGTATTTCATGGAAGAGCGAGATTGTGCTGACGACCACATTGATGCCCTGCCTGGTGAGAGCTGCTGCAAGGCGTGCGTAGATGCGGGCTGTCGCCTTCCTGCCTGCAAGGTCATGGCCGAATGAATCGCCGAGCAGCTTGCGCATCACGTCGCCGTCAAGATGCACGGTATTCGAATTGCGCTTGTGCAGGCCTGCATAGACGAGCTTTGCAACGGCAGTCTTGCCAGAGCCTGCGAGGCCAGTAATCCAGACTAACGTTCCCTGCATGAGCACCTAACCCCGTGAACTCATTTAACCTTTTTCATGAACTCTGAGAATTTTGAAAGAAGCGCACTATTTGCCCTGCCATTGGTTGCAATGAAGCCAGTGCCAAGGCGCCTGCTGCCGTAATCCAGCGCCTTGCCCTGCAGATCAGATACAGTGCCGCCAGCGCCTTCCAGCAGGGCCTGTGGTGCGCACACATCCCATATCGAGAGGTTCTGGAAGTTCCAGTAGAGCTCTGCATTGCCGCATGCAATTTCAGCGAGCTTCACGCCAAGGCTGCCCTTGCTTGAGACGTGCTTTGCGCCGAGGAACTTGGCGAACTCCGCGTCCTGCTCAGTGAAATGGTTCTTGCTGACAATAATGTTGAATGAGCTGGTTGAAGATTTGTCGGAAACGCTGATTTGCTCTGCTTTCCCGCCATTTTTCTCAACCCATGCGCCCTTTCCTTTCTCGGCATAGTAGAGCGCCGCCTGCACTGGCACGTAAACAACGCCCAGCACAGGCTTTCTTTTCTCAAGCAGGCCAATCATGATGCTGAACTCGCCCGTGCGCCTCACAAAATCCATTGTGCCATCAAGCGGGTCCACCACCCATGTTTTTTCAGCGCCAACTGCGCCGGAGCCTGCAGTCTCCTCGCTTATGAGTGGATGATGAAAGTCGTCCAGGCGCTCTGTTATCAGCTCGTTGGAGGCAAAGTCCGCCTCAGTTACCTCGCTCTTGTCTTCCTTGAAAGAGACCTTGCTTGCGCCTGCATTGTAGATTTCCATTGCCTTGCTGCCTGCCTCAAGCGCAGCTCGCTTTGCAGCAAGAAGCTCTTCGGAGAATTCCATTTCAAAACCTTATTTCCAGAATCCCTTGCGCTGCACAAATGCGCGCACAAGGCCTGCATTGAGCCCTGCATCGGGAGATTTGCGCTCAGGGTGCCAGAGCATGCCCGCCATGGGCAGCTTCTGGTGGTAAAAGCCCTCGACAAAATCGCCCGACATTGCAAAAGGCCTCAGCGTGCCAGCCAAATCCTCGTTCGGTATGCCATAGTCGTGGTAGGAGTTGACCTTGGCGCTCGCAGAACTGAAGCACAGTTTCGAAGAGCTGAGAAGGGAAACTTTGTGCGAAGGCGTGACATGGCCTTTCACTGGCGCGAGCTTGCCGCCAAAGTGCACATTCAGGAAGTGCGCGCCCCTGCATATTGCAAGCAGGGGAAGGTGCCTTGAAAGCGCGAATTTCACAAGCTCTTTTTCAGTCCTGTCGCGCTCTCTGGAAATATTCATGCCTGGCTTTGCCTTTGCGCCGTAGAGCTTTGGGTTCACGTCATTGCCGCCTGTAAGTATGATGCCCTGCACTTTGAGCGATGTGAGATGGGGGGCAAGATGTGCAAGTGAGTTCGGCACTGGCACCAGTTCAATTCCGAACTTCTCAAAATAGCGCGCGTAAGACTGCTCAAGGCAGTCGCGCGCAGAGCCCTTATGCTCGCTGCAAACCCGCTGGGATATGGCAATGCGCACCATGGCTACCACTTACGCCTCAAAATTAATGAACTTGCGTATTGTTCCCTGCTTCATCCACTCAAGCGCCTTCTCATAATCCTCGTTGGTGTCAAACTCCATCCAGCCGTGGGAAGTGTGCACTGCAGTGACAGGAATGCGGCGGTCAATGAGCTCCTGCAGCATGCAGGTCATCTGCGCCTTGCGGAAGGATTTGGAGTTCCGCCACTTTTGGTCCTTAGCCCAGAATTTGGCCTTGTTCTCGTCAAATGCCTTTGCAA
>JBAZVU010000032.1:0-6901 GCA_041660725.1 Candidatus Micrarchaeia archaeon
CTGAAGAACCTGCCGAAGATCAAGGAGGGCGCGCCTGCAGCTGTGAAGCTCGGGCCTGCTGTTGAAAAGCTCAAAGCAGCATTCAAGGCTGCAAGTGCAGAGGAGCAGAAAGGGCTGCTGACTGATGCTGGCGTGCTGTTCGGCAAGGAAGGCTATGAGCTGCAGTCAAAGCTCTGCGGACTGGCATCTGAGGCAGTGAAGACGCTAATATCCTCGAAAGGGGCGCATGCTGAGGCAGTCAAGATGCCTGGCGAAGTGAAGATTGATGTCATTGTTCCTGCTGAGGAAAATGACATGGAAAAGCTCCGCCTGGTGTCTGAGGTTGTAGGCGCACTTACTGGCCGCACTGCAAGCGGGCCTGGCGCGCCACTGTCCCCGCAGGAAACAGTGGAGGCCCTTACGCTTGGGCAAGAGCTCAAAGCAGCTGCTCAAAAGCCGAAGGGAACGGCATGGATTCCTTCTTCAGAGCTTGGAAAGCCGGCTGAAGGCAAGCCGCTGGTAGTGCCTGAACTTGCACAGCCAGCGGTTGAGCAGAAGATGGGCGACCTGACAATGATGACTGAGCATGGCGTTGAGACAACTGCGGACACAAAGGCCCCTGAGAAGGGCGCCTAGGCCATTTCGAGGCTGTGCGACGGGTTTAAATAGGCTGAGAGGCATATTATAGAACTATTCAACTGACGTGAAGTGCTGGGAAAGGGGGCACAGGAAGGTCGAGTGAATGTCAATCGCGATAACCAACACTACAGGCGCTGCTGCCCAGCCGAAGGCAGGCAAGTTCAGGGAACTTGACGCCCCTTTCCCAGAGGGAAAGAGGGCAGGCCAGAGGCAGTTTTTCGTTACTCAGCGGGCAGGCAGCTTGCGCGCCTTTGAGCCCCTTGTTGAGGGCAGGAATGGCAAGGGCCTGGCTGAAAGAACTGATGATAATTTGAAGAAGGCAAGCAAGCTGATGGGAGATGGGAATTTTGAAGTGGCAGTGGAGAGGCTGAAGGCGGCATTTGAAAGCAGCCTTGAAGAGGCTGCAGGGAAGCCGAGGGAGGAGGCAGATGCGAGCTATCAGAAAAGCAAGCATATTGGCAACAAGCTGCTCTCGGCGTGCGCAGAACTTGCTGGCCGGAAGCGCTGGAAGCACGAGGATATGTCCGGAGTTTTGAAGCTGGCCGAGGAAGCATTTGAAACCATGAGGGAGAAGGGCATAGCCAACCTGCACAACTGCAATGCCATGATGCATTTCTACTCTCGCGCGGGCATGCCAGATATGGCGAGGGAGATTTTCAACGAGATTGAAGCGACCATGCACATAGACGTGGTGAGCCACACGACGATGGTGCACGCGTATTACCGCGCTGGCAGGACAAGAGATGCGCTCGCTTTCATAAGGCGCTCAGAGGAAGGGATAAGGAAGTCTGAGGAGATTTCGCTTCTGGAGATAGAGGTCCTGCGCAAGCTGAAGCTTTACGGCAAGGCAATCAGGAAGATAAATGCATTCGTGAAGAGGGTGCCGGTGTCAGAGGAGAGACGGGACCTGGCGCGGGCCATAAAGCCGTACTGCCTCAAGGAGATGGGGAAGGTCGGCAAGGCAGAGGCCAATTTCCGCCAGCTTGTGGATGAGCTTCCGTTCGATGGCGATGCATGGCTCAGGGCAGCATGCGGGCTCGTGTTCTGCAATGGCGTTTCAGCAGAAGAGGCGCCGCACATGAGGCGCGAGATAAAGGAGGCCGTACAGTACAGGAACGGGGCAATAAGGAGCCATGCAGCCCAGGCTGTAAGAAGGCTTGAGTGGCTGATGGCCGAGGCAGCTTAACTTTATATATCTTATCAGCTCTAAGAGGAGCTACATTCGGGCTGTTTTTCCCCGTACTACCAATGGCGCTTCGGCGTGTTGGGAGGGAAATACCATGGCAATTGGAAAAGAAGCATTTGCAGAGGCATTCACGCAGGCTCTTGCAGAGAAGGGCAAGCGGAAGTTCACGCAGGCAGCTGAGCTCATAGTCAATTTTGCCAACATTGATTTCAACAAGCAGGACAACAGGCTGAACCTCGAAGTGCCGCTGCCGAAGGGCAAGGGCAGGGACATGAAGATTGCTGTTTTCACAGATGGCGGGCAGGTGCAGTTTGATGCCAAGACTGCAGGCTATGACACTATTACTACTGAGGAGGCGCAGAAGCTCGCAACAGACAGGCCGAAGCTGAAGAAGCTGGCCAAGACGCACGAGTTCCTTGCAGAGCCGAAGATGATGATGATTGTAGGCAAGCATTTGGGGCAGTTCCTGGGCACGCGCGACAAATTGCCGAGGCCCCTGGTTGGCGCAAAGATGGCTGACCTTGCGGACAAGGTAAAGAGAAGCGTGCGCATAAAGAGCAAGGGAAAATACCTGCCAGTAGTGCAGTGCGCTGTTGGCACTGAGAATATGGCTGCGGGCGATTTGGCTGAGAATGCATCTGCTGTTTACGAGGCTATCAGGGCAAAGGTCGGCGGAGACTTCTTCATCAGGAATGTGATGGTGAAGCTGAGCATGGGCAAGCCACTGATAGTTGGCGACAAGAAGAAGGCTAGCGGTTGATAATCATGGCAAAAGTCAAAGCAGTTGCAAAGGGCGTTGTGAAGGCAAGGCCAGCACACCAGCTGAAGCAGTCTGTTGTTGACGAGTTGGCGGAGAAAATAAAGAAGGCCAAGACAATAGCAGTTGTGAATTTGACGCAGCTGCCTGACAAGCAGTTCTCGCTCATAAAGAAGAAGCTGCGCGGAAAGGCGCTCTTCGTAGTTGCAAAGAATACGCTCATCAAGAGGGCTGTTGAGAAGGCGAAGAAGGGGCAGGAGCTGCTCACTCATGTGAATGCGCCTACTGCACTCGTGTTCACTGACATGAATCCTTTTGAGCTTGTTGGCTTTGTGAGGAAGAACAAGGGCAAGGCTGCGGCAAAGCCGGGCCAGATTGCGCCATTTGACCTGATTGTGCCGGCAGGCGAGACATCGCTTCCGCCGGGCCCAGTGCTTTCCGAGCTGAAGAGCGCGAAGATTCAGGCGCAGATTCAGGGCGGCAAGGTTGTTATTTCAAAAGACTCGACAGTTGCAAAGAAGGGCGAGAAGATTACTGACCTGGCTGCAAAGGCATTGCAGAAGCTCGGCATTGAGCCCTTTGAGATTGGCATGAATATTTCTGCGGCGCTTGAGGACGGCACGGTGTACAAGCAGGACGTGCTTGAGATTGACGAGGAGAAGCTGCTCGCGGACTTTGCGCAGGCGCACCAGAATGCGCTCAACCTGTCGGTTGAGATTGGCTATGTGACCGTGCAGAACATCGAGATACTTATAGGCAAGGCAGTGCGCAGCGCCAAGGCTTTGGCGCTGGATGACAAGAGTGCAGTTGATGAGACGCTCGCCAGGGAAGAAAAGAAGGAAGATGCCCCTGCTGCGGCGTAAGATGGCGAGAGAAGAAAATTGATATTGAGAGGTGGGTTGGATGGAATACATATATGCTGCCCTTCTGTTGCACGATGCGAAGAAGGAGATAAACGAGTCGAACGTGCTTGCTGTCATTAAGGCAGTGGGCGTTGAGGCTGATGCCGCCAAGGCAAAGGCACTCGTGTCCGCGCTCAAGGGCGTGAACATAGACGAGGCCATGAAGAAGGCTGCAGTGGCTGCTGTTGCTGCGCCTGCCGCGGCTGCGCACGCCGAGAAGAAGGAGGAAAAGAAGGACGAGAAGAAGAGCGAGGAAGAGGCGTCTGCCGGCCTTGCCAGCCTGTTCGGCTAATCTTCTTCTTTTTTTATCTTTTTCTTTTTTTTCATTTCTTTATTCCACTCATGATGCAATTTGTACGGGCAGCATCGCGGTTTGCGAGCGTGGAGCAGTTCATGGACGCGCTAGCGGAGCTGAGAAAGGCGAAGAGAGGGCTGTTTTTGCAGGCATTTGATGCTGCTGCTATTGTTTCCGAGGCGCACTTGATGCTGGCCTATGAGGCTGCCGGGCTGGCATTCAAGGAGAAGAGGAATTTCGCGGAGAAGCTGGAGGCAGAGGTGCTGGGCAGGGTGGCAGGCACGAGGAAGATTAAGGAGGCTATTGGCAGGGTGGGAGTGAAGGATGCGGGAAATGTTGTTGTGATGTTTGAGGGTGTGGGAAAGGAAGAGGTGCTGAAGGGGCTGGGGGCAAGGGAACTGAAGCCCGTTTTTGCTGCTGATGGGAAAGAGATGGCAAAGAGGTTCGGGCTTTCAACAAAGGCGCTTGCAGCATATCCCCTTGAGAAGCTGGTGCTGGAAAGAGTGGCAATGGCGGGCGTTGAGTGAGCGCAGAAAGATTTTAAATTGCGGCGAGGTATAATCGAGTTATGGACCCTTCGAAGATTTCTGCAATCCCTACTTTACTCAATAAGTACAGGAGCAACCTTGCGCATCCGAAGAGAATGGCCAATGCGGCCGGCGCGCAGCTCTATACTTTGCCGCAGAGGCCTGCAAAGGCGCCTACTGGCGTGCTGTCTGCGCAGATTGAGATTACGCTTAGGTGCAATTTGTCTTGCCCAATGTGCGAGAGCCCGTTCATCAGGGAGACTGTGGGCGACATGACTCTCGACATGTTCAAGAAAGTTGTGGATGGAATGCCCACCCTAATGTCGATAAACCTTACGGGAATCGGTGAATCACTCCTCAACAAGGATGTATTTGACATGATTGCATATGCAAAGAAAAAGGGCATTTACCTGTGGTTTACGACGAACGGCACATTGCTGGTTGAGAAGGTGAATAGGCGGCTCATTGAGCTGGAAGTTGATGAGCTTGTGATTTCATTTGATGCTGCTGAGCCGGAAATATTCAAGAGAATCAGGCTGGGCGCGACATTTGAGCAGGTTACTGAGAATTTGCGGCAGTTCGTGAAGCTGCGCAAGGAAATGGGCAAGACAAAGCCGCGCCTGTCCTTCGGAAACACGCTTGTGCGCGACAATCTGCAGGATGCGCCAAAGATTGTGCAGATTGCGGCTGACATTGGCATTGACAAGGTGATTGTGGGCGCGAACTTGCTGCTGCTGGATGCGCCTGAGTCTGTCATCAACCCCGACACGCCTAAGCCTACTGAGGAGCAGATACGCGCGACAATGGCAGAGGCGCAGAAAATAGGGAAGGAAAGGGGTGTGGAAGTCATAGTTGCTGATTACATGGGCATGGGCAGCACGCCTGAAATGTGCGACTGCATAAAGCCCTGGACAACCTGCTATATTCTGAAGGATGGGAGCGTGTTCCCGTGCTGCGAGGTCACGCAGAGAAGGATGGCAAGAAAGGACATGGTGAAGCTCGCACTGGGCAATTGCGTTGAAAGACCGTTCTATGAAATTTGGAATGAGAAGCAGTACCAGAATTTGCGCGATGGCATTACAAGGGATTTGAACAAGCGGTATGAGTTCTGCAGAACTTGCATGCGGTGCAGGCGCAAGTAGAATTAGCGCTTCAGCTTCTTGATGAGTGCCCCAAGCTTCGGGCTGATTTTTACGGGGTAAGCTGGGGCTTTGGAGAGGGATTTGTATTTCTCAGGCAGCATGCTGAGCTCCTGGTGGCAGCGCTCGCGTATTTCTTCCAGCTTCGACAGGCGCTTGACCACGCGGCCCTCGTCCATGCACCTTAGAAGCAGTGGCTGCCTTGTTGCGAACTCGCCTTCAAGCCCAAGCACATCGCCTGCAAAAAAGCCTGCCCGGTCTATTTCGCGGTATACCTGCTTCCTGCCTGGCAAAGAGTGCTTTTCCGCGCTGAGCTTCATCACTGGCCGCATTGAGTTGCGTCTGTCCGCAACTTCGCAGAGTTTGTAATTGACATTCAAAGAGGGCGCATCGCTGGAGGTGCCGAGAGAAGTGCCCACGCCGAAGGCATCTATTGGCGCGTGCTTTTTGACAAGAGAGTCTATTTTGTATTCATCCAGGTCGCCGCTTGCGAATATTTTTGCATGCGAAAAGCCGCCCTTGTCTAGTATAAGCCGCACTGCCTTGCTGAGCTTGGGCAAATCCCCGCTGTCCAGTCGCACGCCTGCAAGAGTGTGGCCTTTAGCCTCGAGTTCTTTTCCAACTTCAACTGCATTGCGCGCGCCTTGGAGAGTGTCGTAGGTGTCTATGAGAAGAGTGCACTTGTCAGGAAAGGCGGCTGCATAGGCGCGGAAGGCGTCCAGCTCTGTCTCGTGCGACATTATGAATGAGTGGGCTATTGTGCCGTAGATGGGAATGTTGTAAGTGAGGCCTGCGAGCACATTGGAAGTGCCTGCAAAGCCTGCAAGATAGGAGGAGCGCGCTGATTTCATTGCTGCGTCAGCGCCGTGCGCCCTGCGTGGCGAGAAGTCTACCACTGTGCGGCCTGCGGCCGCATGCACTGCGCGGCTAGCTTTTGTTGCTGCAAGAGTTTGGAAGTTGATGCTGTTGAGCAGGAATGTTTCAGCGAGCTGGGCCTCAATGATGGGCGCTGTTATGCGCAGAACCGGCTCATTTGCAAAGAAGATTGTGCCTTCTGGCATTGCTTGCATCTCGCCTGTGAAGCGGAAGTGCCCAAGGTAGGCAAGGAAATCGTCATCGAACATGCCCTGCTGCTGGAGATAGTCAATGTGCTCGCGCGAGAAGTGCAGGTTCTGCAGGTAATGCGCTGCCTGCTGAAGGCCTGCGAAAACTAGATAGGAGCGGTTGTGAGGCAGGGAGCGGACGAAAAGCTCGAAGGTTGCTTTGCCCTTCTTGCCTGCCTTGAAATAGGCAGCGCACATTGTGAGCTCATAGAGGTCAGTTAGAAGCGCAAAATTCTGGGGCGTAACGTAGTCGTCCATATGGCAGTATTAGGGGGGGGAATATTAATAGCAATTTGTGCGGATAGATGGGCGGGAGAGGGCATGGTGAAGGACAATAGGAAGAATGCGGGCAGGATTGTCGCGCTGCTCAGGAA
>JBAZVU010000032.1:6911-9904 GCA_041660725.1 Candidatus Micrarchaeia archaeon
TGCGCTGAGGCACGGGGATGCGCTGCAGATGCTTGTTGCAACTATTCTTTCGGCGCAGTGCACTGATGAGAGGGTGAATAAGGTCACGCCTGCGCTTTTTGCGAGGTATAAGGATGCGCGGGCGTATGCAAAGGCCGACATTCAAGAGCTGCAGAAGTACGTGCACTCTACTGGCTTTTACAAGAACAAGGCGAAGAACATCAAGGCTGCCTGCACTGTGATTTGCGAGAAGTTTGGCGGGAAAGTGCCGAGCGAGATGGAGGAGCTGCTGACTTTGCCGGGCGTGGCGAGGAAGACAGCTAATGTTGTGCTGGGCGCTGCTTACGGGAAAGTGGAGGGCTTTGTCGTTGATACGCATGTGATGCGGCTGACGCAGCTGCTGGGCTTGACCAAGAACAAGGACCCGAAGAAGATTGAGCAGGACATTATGGAGATTGTGCCGCGCAGCGAGTGGTGGGCTTTCTCTAATGAGCTCATCTGGCATGGAAGAAAGGTGTGCATTGCGCGAAGGCCGAAGTGCAGTGAGTGCGTGCTGAACAGGCTGTGCCCGTCGAGTTTGGTGTGAGAAATGAAGAATGGGAAATTGAAGTTTGTTGTTCATGAGCACCATGCTTCTACTTTGCACTGGGATTTCAGGCTGCAAATTGGCAAGGTGCTGAGAAGCTGGGCTGTTCCTAAAGGGCCTCCGCTGGATGAGGGAGTGAAGAGGCTTGCCGTCATTACGGAGGACCATGCGCTGGAGTATGGCGAGTTCGAGGGAGTTATTGAGGAGGGCAGCTATGGCGCTGGCGAAGTGAGAATTTGGGACAGCGGCACCTATGAGATGGAAGAGGATGAGGAGGAAAAAGGGAAGCTGGTGTTTGTGCTGAGCGGAAAGAAGATGAGCGGGAGATACTGCCTGATTAGGCTGAAGGACGGGAAGAACTGGATTCTGTTTAAGACTAAAGAAATGGAGAAGGCATAGTGAGCGCTACTTTTCAACCGGCTCCTCGTGGATGAGAACTTCCTTCACTTCTGGCAGCTCGCGGAAGATTTTCTGCTTGAGTGTTTCTGCTATTGCGTGCGCCTTTGCAAGAGAAAGCTTGGGGTTCATCTGCACGTGCACGTCTATGTAGATGTGGCCCGAGAAGGTGCGGGCGCGGAGCTTGTGGAAGCTTTTCACGCCCTTGTGGCTGAGTATGAGGCGCTCGATTTTTGCTATTGTTGCAGGCGAGGGGCCGGCGTCTGTGAGCTCAAGCACTGACTTGCGGCCCACATTGAAGACAACGCGCAGCATGAGGAGCGCTACGAGAGTGGCTGCTATGGGGTCTGCGAGAAGGAAGCCAGTTGACATTCCGAATAGGCCCACCAGGACTGCAGAGTTCTGGAAGATGTCTGAGGTGTAGTTGCCTGCGCTTGCTTCCAGTGCCATGCTGGAGTATTGTGCTGCCTTGCGCGTGAGGTAGGTGGCCATCAGGATGTCGACAACTATTGTGATGCCCATGAGGCCGAGGTCAAAAGGCGTGACTGTGAGTGGCACGGGGCTGGCAAAGCGGCCCATTGCCGCGTAGAGGATGAAGAGTGCTGTGATGAAGATTAGCGAGAGCTGGGCAAGGCTGGCTAGCGAGTTGAATTTCAGGTGGCCGTAGTGGTGCGAGTCGTCCGGCGGCTCGCGCGCCTTTCTTATGCCGAAGTAGGCAAAGATGCCGCCTGCAAAGTCAAAGCAGGAGTCAAGAAGCACCGCTATTACGCCCAAGCTTCCTGTGAGGAGCACAACTGCCAGCTTGCTGCCTATGAGGAAGATGTTGGCTGCTATTATGAGCTTGGCAACGCCCTCCTCGCCCTCGAACAGCTTGCGCATGCACAGGCTTGCGCGGTTAAGTTAAATAAGGTTGGCGCAGATGCGTTTGCATAGTGGTTGGCATGGCTGAAAGAAGCAATAGGAGAGAGGAAGAGGCAGCCAAGAAGAGGCTGGACACACACCTGCACGAGGAGCACATGCAGGAGGCTGGCGCGCTCATGAGGCAGTTCATTCTGGGCGGGCAGGATGGATTGGTGAATGTTCTTGGCATCATACTGGCTGTTGCAACTGCAACTAATGATGTGAAGGTCGTGCTGATTGCAGGCCTGGCTGCGACTTTTGCTGAATCCATTTCAATGGCTGCTGTTGCATATACTTCTTCGAAGGCTGAGAGGGACCACTATTTGAGGGAGCAGGAAAAGGAGCTGGGGGAAATAAGGCACCACCCGGAGTCGGAGAAGCAGGAGATAAGGGATGTTTACACTTTGCGAGGCTTCAAGGGCAAGCTGCTTGAGGATATTGTGGAGAAAATCAGTTCTGATGAAAAGATGATGCTGAAGTTCATGATGCGCGAGGAGCTCAACATGACAGAGGCAGGAGATTTGAATCCTGCAAAAGAGGCGCTCATTGTGGGCGTGTCCGCCATGATTGGTTCATTCATACCGCTTACTGCATTCTTCTTCATGCCCATTGCCCTGGCAGTGCCCCTGTCGCTTGTGATTTCAACTGCAGTGCTGTTCGCTGCTGGCGTAATCAAGTCGAAGTATTCTGTTGGCGGCTGGCTGCGCAGCGGCATTGAGATGGCTCTTATTGGAATGGTTGCTGCGCTCACTGGCTATGCTATTGGGGCTGTGCTGGGCGTTGCGATTGCCTAGCTGAGAAGCTAATTAGTGGGCTGCTTTGTCCCGCGGCCTTCGGCGTAGTTCTTAAGCACGTTGATGAGCCGGGCTCCGGCGTGCTTAGAGAGTTTCGCGACTAGTTCGTCCGGGAGGTATTTGGTGCCAGTGTTCACGAGGAAGTCAAATGCCTTTTTCTGTAAGGGATAGGTTGCATCGCGGCCTTGCACGTCTCCTGCCTCATACATCAACCCGCGGATATGGCTCAGGCTGTAAAATGACATCAGAACGCTGAAGGTGACTTCTGCCAGCGGATCCTTGGTTTGCTTGTCTTTCTCTCGCGTGCCTTTTTCCTGCTTGGGAGCGGGCTTGGCAGA